>SKIL01000141.1 GCA_007116425.1 Bacteriovoracaceae bacterium
CAACTTTATAGACGCGCTGAAGAATACTATTTAAGAGCAAAGAGTGCTTATCGCAGAAAGTATTTCAATCAGGCCAAACAATACGCTATTCTATCTCGAGAATATTCTGAGCGTGCTGAATTTGCGGCCGAACGCAAACGCACACTCGACTTTTAAATAAGGACGATTTCCCATGCATAAGTTAATCAACTCGACTCTTTTATTGATCGTTTCTGCCGCTATATTAAGTGGATGCAAGACTCAATCGCAAATTCGTCGCGAACAGCAACTTGAGAATTTAACTCGACAAGTTTCTGAAGGACAAAGAGTTGCGGCCGACCGGACGATTCAAATCTCAGAGATGCAAGAGCGGATTAATCAATTGCAAGGGGCGCTTGAAGAACAAGGTTATGCCGAAGAAATTCAACGACAAGAGTCCTTAACAGATATTCGCACTAAAATTGATTCGCTTGAAAAAACTCAAAAAACCATTCTGGATGAACTCGAGCAAAACCGAAATCAAATGAATTCTCAACGCGCCTACCTCGACCAGGTACTCGAAACTCTTCGTCAAATCAGTGAGGGTGACCCGATCACAAATCAATCGACGGACGCTGTTTATAATGAAGGGCTGAGACATTATCGCGCCACTCGCTATGAGGAATCTCGTCCCTATTTTATGGAGCTCATCAGTCGAGGCGTAGAAGGTCAGACTTTGGCCCACGCTTATCACAATCTCGCAATGGTTGAGTATATTGGTGAGAGAAATGAAAATGCGATAGTCTATTTTGGCCGCCTTTTTACTGAATTTCCCGATTCCGGTTATAATCGTAATGGACTGTTATTTTTGGCAAAGACCTTCGAAAGAACAGGTCAAAAGGCCCAGGCCAGACAGACGTTACAGCAGCTCATTAATCGCTTCCCAGAGGCCAACCGGATTAATGACGCCAAAAAAATGCTCGAACGTCTGAAATAATTTTCAAGACGGAGCGCTTATGCCCAATTTTCTCAAGCCGACTCGCTTTCTCAGCGCCATAGTGCTTTTAGGCCTAAGTTCGTGTACTTATTTTTCAGATCGCCCAGCTGAGAGCAGAGCAAAAAATCTTTTTAAAGACTCTCCAAAAGAAGTCTCTATCGTTTTCTCTCACAACCTAAATGGTGAAACCCACTCTTGTGGCTGTCGCCAATTTCCTTTAGGTGGCCTGGCCCCCGTGGCCGGAGTCATGCATGAGCTTAAAAGTGAGAGACCTACTCTCTATCTCGATACGGGAAATACATTCTTTCCTTCGACCACTGTGCCCGGACATGTGCGAGACTCACTTAGCTTTACGGCCGAAAACTTGGCCAAGGGACTGAGGCTTCTCGACCTCAGTTTTTTCGTGCCTGGGGCCCAAGACTTTGCGGCCGGCGATGATTTTCTCTCAAAGCTTATAAAAGAAAATAACTTCAATGTCTTGGCCGCAAATACGGCCAATGCTCGCATAAAAGGGCAATTAAATGCCAAGCCTTGGACCAAGATTGAGTCCAGCTCTCCTCAGGTAAAACTTTATTTTATTGGACTGGTCTCTCCAGACCTACTTCCCGCTCATGCCAGAGGTCATTTCAGCTCAACTTTTGACGCCTTTGAAAAGGCCTATGCTGAAATTGTTCAAGACGGCTTCAATCCAGAGGACCCGACTCATCGACTCTTTGTTCTTTCCACTGGTGGAATGAATCACGATATTGAGTTGGCCGAAAAATTTGGAAATATAGACTGGATTATTGGAAGTCACTCCCAAAGCTTTTTGAGCGCCCCAAGAAATATTAACGGGTCCAGAATTGTTCAGGTTCTGTCTCGCAATCACTACCTAGGTGAAATCCGTTTAAAGCTGACAGAGTCAAAGGCCAAAGACACCTATCAGCTTCACGAAGTCGCAGAATCAAAAGAGTTTGTTCTCGATCCTAACCCGCTCTCAAGCTTTCTTGAGAGCTATCTCGTCGACTTGAGAAATGTTCAATTGGCCGAACAGGAAAGGATGGGCGCAAGTTTTGCGTCGACAGATAAATTGATGCAAACAGCTTCAAGCTGTATTGATTGCCATGCTCCGCAAGGAGAGAAATGGATGAACACGGCCCATAGTATGGCCTTTCTGACTTTAAAGCAGGCCAATGAGGCGAGTAATCTCAGTTGTATTGAATGCCATTCGGCCGGCATGGGAGATCCGCATGGCTTCCAGCGCTCACAAGATCTTGTGGTTTTTCGCTCACAATTACAAACTCATCACAAAGGTGAAGCGCCAGGCGAAGACACTGATGAAGAAACTGAAAAGCTGCGAACCATAAGAGAAAACTATTGGGAAACTATTCGCCAAGAATTTAGTGAAGTTGGCTCAGTCAGGGCGCTTCGGCCAGAAGAGTTGCGCAAACACAGTGCTCGATGGTTGGAAATTGATAGTCAATTTGAAGTGGCCCATAATTTTTCGGGTGTTCAATGTATGAGCTGTCACGATCAACAAGTTGACCACCCCTTTGTTTGGAATAACGACGAAGGCCGTACCCCGCAACAGCGCTACCAATCGATAAAGAACAATTGTCTCTCATGTCATGACGCCGACCAATCACCAGAGTGGTTTCATCGCGATGAAAGAGGTGTGGCCCAGGCGTTAAACGAAGATGTGTTTCAAGAGATGTATCACAAAGTCGCTTGTCCAAGTATGCAAGAAGATTATGAAGATGATTATGATGAGGATTAAATCTCTTCAAGTAACTCTAAGAATTTAGCACGGTAGCGTAAATCGTAATCATAAAAAACCGCACCGTGCTCCCTTCGATCCAATTGCCAAAACCATTTTCTCTCAGCTTTTAAATCGCCATAAAGGTCTCGCCCCAAAGAAAATGGGACGACGGGATCTTTTTTACTGTGAATAACAAGGGCCGCAATGTCGGTCTGATCTAGAAACTCACGAGGGGCATAGCGATCTGAAAAAAGAACAAACGAGAGCGGCTGCAGTGGCCAAGTGATAAAATTAGAACCCATCACTCGCCTAGCGACCTTTCGATAAGAAGAAAAAGTGGAGTCCAAAACAATTAAGTCGACTTGATCTCGATGCTCAAATTTTTCCAGGGCCTTCATCGCGACAATCCCGCCAAGACTTTGGCCATAGACCACAAATTTCTCGGCCCCAGATTCTAAATAGAGAGAATAGGCCTTTTCCAATGCGGCCACACCGTCATAGGAAGTCCCTTTTGGTGTGGGGCGAACCGAATCACTTTGGCCATAGCCGCGATAATCAAAAATAAAATAATCGTGGCCTTCTTCGGGAATCCAGGCCAAATGAATGAAGTGGGAGCTCAAGTTTTGCGCATTTCCGTGAAAATGAGCAATAAAGCTTTTGGACTGGCCCTTGGCCGGAAAATACCACGCATGCAAAGACACGCCATCGGAAGTCTGAAATTCGAGATCTTCGTAGGTCAGCTCGGCCTGCTCTGGGTTGTAGTACATATGTGAGTCTGGATAATATAAAAGCTGAGAGCAAGCGGATAAAAACAAAAGCCCTCCGATTAAAAATGGCCTAAAAATTCTATGCATCATCGAATCCTTCTTCAATCTTTCCCTGCATTATGCTAGCATTCGACGACTTTAGTCAAAGAAATCGAGATTTTACTATGCAGAGCAAAATAGTTTTAGGTATTGAAACCAGCTGTGATGATACCTCCATTGCACTTATTCAGGGAAGTCCACAGGAGTCGGCCTCTCTGTTGGCCCACCATAGTTTCTCCCAAGAAGAAGTGCTGAAAAAATGGGGCGGAGTTATCCCTGAGATTGCGGCAAGAAATCATCTCGATAAAATTCTCCCTTTACTCGATGTTTGCTTTGAAGAGGCCAAGATAAAAATTGATGATATCGACTTGATTGCAGTGACAACTCACCCTGGTCTGTTAGGCCCTCTTTTAACTGGGCTCAACGCGGCCAAGGGACTTGCCCTGCTTGCAAAAAAACCGATCTATCCCGTGAATCATCTTTATGCTCACCTGGAGGCAATTTTTTTAACTGAGAGTGAAGTGAGCTATCCCTACCTCGGCCTACTCGTCAGTGGAGGACATAGCCTCTTTTTATTAGTCAGAGCTCCCGATGATTTTGAAATTCTAGGCAGCACAATTGACGACGCTGCCGGTGAGGCCTTTGATAAAGGTGGAAAACTTATGGGGCTTGGATACCCTGCCGGAAAAATTATTGATGATCTGGCCAAAGAGGGAGATGCGAGCACATTTGAATTTCCGATCGGTCTGCGAGAAAGTACAAATGCTCAACTTAGCTTTTCTGGCGTGAAGACAGCGCTTCGCCATAAGATAGAGAAAATTTTGGCCACCGAACCTGAATTTTTATCGCAAAAAGAAAATCTTTCCAACCTATGTGCCAGCTATCAAAAAGCGATTGTCGACGCTTTAGAGTTAAAGTTAAGATACGCCAAAAAAATAGCGCAGGAAAAATTAGGCTTCGCTCCAAATGCTTCGCTTCCCATTGTATTAGGAGGTGGTGTCGCTTGTAATAGTGCGCTTCGAGAAAAGATTAAAGATCGTCACCATAACGTGTATATTGTTGCTCCAAAATTTTGTACCGATAATGGCGCGATGGTCGCCAACTATGGTCTGCGGATGTTTGAATCGGCCATAGCTTTTCCCGACTGTCTTTATACTGATGCCAAAGGGCGCTTTATTGATAAGTCACAAGTTCAATCTCTTACAAAAGAAAAATCATGAGCGTTAACGAACCTCCTCCGATTCCCGTCCCTAGGGCAGACAAAAAACTGGGTCAACATTATCTCAATGATAAAAAGATCATTCAAAAAATATGCTTTGATTTCGATCAAGACTGTAAATCAATTTTAGAGATTGGGCCGGGACCTGGTATTTTGACTGAAACATTGGCCGAACACAAAAGGCCGTTTAATGTCATCGAAAAAGACAAACGCTTTCTCGACAATCTCAAGCAGTTTCTCAGTGGTGACCAGATCCTGTTTACAGATGCTCTCGAAGTTGACTTGGTCGACTTTCTTCGCTCTCAAGGCCATCATGAAGATGTATGGCTAGTTTCCAATCTTCCCTATAATATTTCGGCACCTCTGATCATTCGCTTTTTACAAGTTCCGACACTTAAATATATGACATTGATGATGCAAAAAGAGGTTGGTGAAAAAATATTTAATTGGAGTGGAAAAAACCGCCCCAAGCAAATGGGTTCACTGATGGCCTTGTGCCAACAGTATTACGATATTTCTCTGAATACCCATGTCCCTCCGGGTGCTTTCTCACCTCCTCCAAAAGTCGACTCCGTGGTTCTAAGTTTTGTGCGCAAAGAACATCCGAGTATCGATTTATCTTATTTTGCCACTTATGAAAGTTTCCTCAAAAAACTTTTTGCCCAAAGAAGAAAACAAATTGGAAATAATATCAAAGGTCATTTCGACCGCGATCGCTTTGAAGAGGGGCTCAATCAGCTTGGTAGAAAAATCACTGATCGTTCTGAGGTTTTAACGGTTGAGGAAATGGCCAAGCTCTTTCACTTTGTGGTGCTCGATCCCTACAAAGAAAGGATTTAAAGTATGAGATCTCATTTAAGCTTGGTCATCAGTTTTGGCCTTTTGACATTTTTTTCTAAACCAATCTATGCCAGCTTTGCTGAAACCTTTGGGGCTTCAAGTTCAAGTATTGGCATGGCCAACCAATTGTCATTAAGTACTGAAAGTGCAGCTATCAACCATTATGCTCCGGCCCTTCTCAGTCTGCATAAGAGCTCCTCCGTTGAGTTAAACTTTTCTGCCGTTAAAAGAAACTTTGATTCGATTGAAAATATCGTCGTCAAAAACCCAACAAACAATACTGACACGCCTCTGACTCAAGAGGGAAATGTTTCAACCGATTATGGCAATAGCTACCACTCTTCACTTCACACCCATATAAAAGTGAGTGAAAGGAACTCGGTTGGCCTCAGTATTTACTCTCCATTGAGTTTTTTTATGGAGTTTAATAGCGGGGATCCTTTCTTACCTGAATATATTATGCATCGAGGAAGATATGAGAGAACTCAATTTGCACTCAACCTGGCCCGGAGTTTTGGACGTGAAGATAGGCCTTACGCTTTTTCTCTCGGCCTGCATATGGGAATGCAAACGACTACGAACACGACTTTTAACGCCGCTCTTTTAGGGACCGGCTTTGGTTCATCTTCGGACATACAAACCAAGGCCAAGCCTAG
>SKIL01000218.1 GCA_007116425.1 Bacteriovoracaceae bacterium
AAATCTCTTTTGAGTCTAGAATAAAAGCCCCGGCACAATCTGCACCAAACTCTTTTAAAAAACTAAATTCATCACTAATGTTTTTGTTGCATAATTTTTCAATTGAGCTTATGACCTCGCCCTCAGGAAGCAGATTTTCGAAAAGGTCTTAGCTTCAATATGGCCATATTCTTTATCTTCTAACTTAAGTGCCATTGAAATTGGAAATGAATCGTCACTTTCATGCCATTTCATGGTGTATCTAAAAGAAAGCCTCTCTTCCTCATCCTCAGACAATACACCGACATGTTTATCTTCGAAAAAAAGGTTTAGGTGTGAAGTCATCTACGACCTCTTTTTCTCAATACTAAATCCACCCCCAAGAGATTTATGATAGAAATGAGAGTTGAAAGCTTTATATCGCTTTTGCCAGACTCGACCTTCACAAATACATATATCTCCTTCAAAATGACTACTGCAGTAGGCATTATGATCCTCAAAGGGCTAAATTTACCCATATTTTATGACTTAAAATGTACAATATTACCCCTAAAAAACGACTTGAGTTCACAATTTCAAAATGTTATACTACAAAAATGAAAAGACTAGCAATAGCGGATCTAATAAAATGGTTGAAGAATCCATCAAGAAAACCCTTGATATTAAGAGGGGCCAGACAGGTTGGAAAATCAACTTTAGTTCACCTGTTTTGTGAACAAGAAAAACTTGATCTCATAGAGTTTAATTTTGAAATTGAAAGCTTAGGTTCTTTGGAGGTGGGAGATTTTGATCTTCAAAAACTTCTTGATGAGATTCAATTTAAAAAGAAAAAGAAGATATCAGAGAATTCATTAATCTTTTTTGATGAGATACAAGAGTCACCAAAACTCTTAAAGGTGCTTAGATATTTTTATGAGAAGGCACCAGAGATAAAAGTTATTGCAGCGGGGTCTTTGTTAGAAATTGCTCTTCGTGATGAAGATTTTTCCTTTCCAGTAGGTCGTGTCGATTTTTATCACCTAGGCCCCATGAGTTTTAGAGAGTTTCTTTGGGCGACAGGGCAAGAATTTCTTGATGAAAAATTGTCAAAATTTGAATTTTCTCAGGAGTTGCACCTTGCTGCGACTAAGGCATTAAAAGATTTTTACTACGTAGGAGGAATGCCAGCGGTCGTGAAAAAATTTGCTGAAACTAATAGCCTTGTCGACATGAGAGAGATTCAAAACCAGATCGTTCAAACATATCAAGCAGATTTTCCTAAGTATAATAAAAGAATTAATATTCAGAGGATAACGAGAGTTTTTAATGCTTTGGCGCTATCGATTGGTCGAAAAGTTATCTACTCAAAATTAGATTCAGAATCTACCTCTCGCGACATTAAAAGAGTTGTCGAGTTATTAATTGATTCGAGAGTCATTTTGTCATGTGTTCACAGTGACGGAAATAACTCCCCTCTAATGGGCGAAAGTAATCTTAAAATATTTAAGACATACTTTCTTGATATTGGAATACTCAACTCAATTCTAAGATTAGATTATGAAACGATCGATAGAGAATTCAAAAATAAGTTTAATACTAAAGGTGTCATAGCAGAACAGTTCGTAGCTCAGCACCTAAACTTCTTCCAGCCGCCGTCTCTTGCACCTGGCCTCAGTTATCACTTAAGAGATAAAGGCTCTCAAAAAGCCGAGGTTGACTTTTTAATTGAAAGTCAAGGAAGCATCTATCCCCTAGAAGTTAAATCCGTTGCAAAGGGACACCTGAAGTCGCTTCAATATTTTTGTAAAAGCAAAGCACCTCGTTTTGCTTTTAAGTTATCCCTTGAGGAGTTTTCAGTGGACAAGAACTTTGCCGGAAATTCAGTTCTGATTAGTCTGCCTCTATATGCTGTTGAATACTTGAAGGCCAATTTTGAAAAACTGGCCATTCACACTTAATGGTGGACGCATAAAATCCAAAAATTATCATTGGTAAAGGACAAAATTACTTGTCAGCTTGAGGACTTGAAAGTTTACTTGAACTTTTATCGTGACGTTCTGATCTCGCCTTATGGAGCCCTCCACTTGATTGTTCTGGCCTTCCTAAAATCAAGCCTTCGAGAAAAAGGTCACATTGTTTACCGGTCTGCAATTTTCTATATTAATAGACTTAAATCACATCAAGTGGTACAAGTTGAGACGTACCTTTTCTAAGATGATAATTTACTCAGCTGCATCAAGCATTTTTTTATCAAAACCGAAGTAGCAAGAGTTAAGATCACCATTACAACAGCTCCTATTGTTAAAGTCCCGAAGTAAGATCCATACACAGGTTGGACAAATTCCTGTCCGATAATCTGACCCTTAGGTAGAGCAGATGATATCCTTCCTTGTCAAAGAGTTAAAACAGCACTCATAAACTCTCCCTAAAAGCTGATATAAGTGAGCCTTTTAAGCTCTTTTTTGAAATGATTTTAGCGAAACTCACTTTAAATTAATATATAAAGTTCAGCATTGGCCTCTTGTCATCTGCAGTTTAGCAATGTTTTCTTTTCAGCTTGATCAATTACTTGGCTAACACATCTTTCATCATTGAGATTGCGACAACTATTTCTTTTTTGCAGTTCTAAAAGTATGTTGCTCTCTTAGCGGTTAATAGTGGAAGGAATACACCACCGGAAACCCGATGGTTGAGGTGCCGGAAACATGACCAACTTTTTAAATCATTCAAGCACGTAGGTCATTTGTGGCCAAAGTAGCCACAAAATTGGCCCTTAAACGTTTTTCACTATTCGAGTGTGTAGCGTCTTAGTAAAGTTATAATAATCAGAATTCTTAAGTTCTATAAGCCAAGAAGAAACTCTATATGCCCTGCCTCTCTAGACTTCTACAACGATCACCAATGAGATCAGCTATCCTTTTAACTATCTTTGCATTGGGAATTTCACTCTTAACCTGTATCGCAAGGTCATCCTTGTTGTCCATAAGTCTCTCAGTCATCTGAAAGGCCCGCCCGGACATCGTCCCTAACTTTAGACCTAGATCTTTATCAACCATTTCAAATTGTTTTTTCCCTATACGACTAGCATCATATCTATCTCCTATTACAAAAGAAAAGTTTCTTTTGAGTTTTGGATAAATAGCAGTACAAATAAGGTCATAGAAGGGAGCTAGCTCAATCTTTCCATCGTTTAAGAGGAGTGAAATATTTTTTGAATGGCCATCATCATTACCAATCAGAAGATTAAAACAAATCCAATCTAAGTAATCAAAAAGTGCTTTTGCTCTTTTTGCAATGCTCACATTTGACTTGATTAAGTTATAATTATCTTTAAGAGTCGGTCCGCCTTTAGCCTCATACTTTTCTTCACTAACAAAGCCTTGGGCCTGGCAGAAGTCCTGTTGGTGAATACGTTTTATATGCTTTCCTATTTTTCTATCATATCTTTCGATTATAAATAGAGGGTGTTTTTTATCATCTAGCACTTCACAATGGGGAACATTAAGTCCAACGAGCTTCGCAAGCTTCATACAATAGTACTCGTTATATACAGACTCTTTTACTCCTGAGCGATATATGGGAACTTTTACAATATGGGTTGTAGGTCTTCCATTCTTGGGTAGGTAGAATTCTCCGTTTTCATAGATCGCTACAAATTTATCTTGAGCTCCTGCAATAGATAAATAACCTGGATCATAGTTTGCGATAACCTCTGCAACTGATCTCTTTTCTTCAATGGCCTTAAAAATTTCATCCATCTCAACTTTGGTTCTATTATCCTCTTGGCCAATTTGAAATGGAGAACTTTCTCTTGGACTGATTATGATGGCACCAGCACAATCATTTCCAAAGTTTTTAAGTAGCTCATAAGTGCCTTTAAAGTCATGGCCTTTTTCTAAAGCATCCCTCGCCTCTCCTTCAGGTAGAAGATTTTCAAAGAAGGAAAGTGTGACTTTATTTCCAAAACTTTCTTTACGAAGAGGCATTGCAAGACTTAGTTGAAATGCTTCCTTATCTTCTAACCGGTCATCACTATATGAAAAAGAATAAATCAGCTCTTCATCTCGATAGAGTGTTCCAACCTTTTTGTTCTCGTAGAAAACATTCAGCTTGCTCATTCTTCAAACTCCAATGAAAGCTTGAAGCCCAACACTTCACTAAGCTTAAAAAGAGTTGAAAGCTTAACCTCTCTTTCTCCAGCATTACTTTCAAACTTACTAATTCCATTAACAGAAAGGTTACATAACTGGGCCACCTCAGCTTGTGATATCCCAAGAGACTTCCTTCTTTCGACTAATTTTTCTACTAACTCTTTGATACTGTTGACTTGCATAAATTCTCCCCATAGGGAGATTATACTTAATTTTTATTCAACCTCAAGACAATTCTCCCCAGAGGGAGAATTGAAAGTAGCGAATACAACACCTCATCCCGGATATAGCCCTATCCGACTTCTCTCCTGCTTATAGCTGACCTCTAGTTTAAGTCTTTCAATAATCTCAGCGTGAGAAATCTTCGAATTAAAGACCACAGAGTTATAGACGGCCTTAAAGTCACCAGGAGTCAGGGATTTGATTTCCGAGAGCTTCTGGAGCTCTTGGGGATTTGGCCTGTGATTTAAAAGACCTGAAAAAAACGAGTCATAGACGCGCGGTAGATCGGAGCTTTTCAAGGTATTGAATCTCACCTTAAAGTGAAAGCGTCTCATGGCCGCATGGTCAAGGTTGTCGACAAAGTTGGTAGCGCAAATGAGTACACCTTGAAAGCGCTCCATTTGAGTAAGAAGCTCATTTGTTTCACTGACCATCCACGAATACTCTGAATTAGCTCGCGAGCGAAAAAGACTGTCACATTCATCTAGAAATAGAATGTCTTCATTTGATTCAGCTTCTCTAAACATTTGCGCAATCTGTTTTTCAGTTCCTCCCCAATATCGGCTTAAGATATCACTTGCCCTTCTGATATCGAGTTCTCGATCGAGTTTTTCTGAAATATAGCGCGTGTACTCAGTCTTTCCCGTTCCGGGAGGGCCTTGAAAGAGCAGGCATAAATTTCTGACTTCATGCTTTCGCTGATAATAGCTCTCGATCGTTTGGATGATTTCGCGCTCTTGCAGCGAAGAGTTGATAAAGGCCGGATTGTAAAAGCTTTCGATCTTTTTCTCTGCCACCTGTTCCCCTTTTATCAATCGAAGTTGAGAAGAGAGCATCTTTTTCACGGCCGCCTTTTTATTCTCGGGCCTTATCTTTCGCCCCTTAAGCTTGTGAAAGGCCAAATTCAAGGCCCCGGGCTCAAGTGGGTACTCCTTAGATAACTCTTCTAGCTCTTCAGTCGTAAAAAGTTCTTCCTGAGTATTCATTTGAATATTTTTGAGTGCTTGTAAACGCTGCTTTCGGTTAAAAGGTTCGAAGCACACAGAGTAATCAAAACGGCGTTTTGAAGATGGGTGCATCGTCATATCATTGGTGATCCAAATAATATTGATCTGATGCTCCTCCATAAAGCTATTGAGCCAGGCCTTATTATCATTTTTGTCTTTTCGAAAAAGAGTCGATCCAGACTCCAAGATAACCTCGGCCTCATCTACAACTAAGATAGATTTTTTGGGCAGAATATTCTTTGCGGCCATCAACGCTGACCTTTTAGACATCACTATATCATCGCAATCGGAGTCAAAGTTTTTGATTCTATAGAGATCAAGTCCCATTTTAGCGGCAATACTCTTGGTAAACTCTGTTTTCCCCGTGCCCGACTCACCATAGAGGAGAATATTTGCACCTTGCGGCCCTTGAAGGAGAATTTTTATTATATCAATATCGCTTTGATGGACTCTATGATGGCGAATATTAAGAGCACTCTCCGTTACGGTGGGTTCAAAAAAGAAGCTAAAAATATCTTGATTCAAATCATCATTTTGTAAAAACTCACAAATATGATCTGAAATTTGAATATCTTTATCCCCAATCTCCATCAATAAACTTTGAGCAAGCTTTGAGTTTGTCCGCAACTCTTTTTTAATTTTCCCATGTGAGACATTCATGATTTTGGACAAAGTCCCAATCGCTTTTTTTCTTTCACGAACGTCTAAGCTGCCATATCCCAAGACGGTATCCAACTCATCAATAGTTTCAAAAATATAATAGTGAAATAAAATCTCTCATTGAAGCTCAGACAATT
>SKIL01000207.1 GCA_007116425.1 Bacteriovoracaceae bacterium
ATGCCGTGACCAAAAGAATTAACGAACTCGGACTTAAACAACTGTCAGATGTTGAAGTCATTGAACCGCAAAAAAGTCCCCACTTTAAAGAGTTCACAAGAGAGTTTTCTCAAAAAAGACAAAGAAGTGGTGTGAGTATTTATCACGCAGAAGACATGATGGCGCTTGAGACGTACTTTGGTGCCAAAATGATTGATAATAAACTCGCTGATGCCTTTATTGCAGGACCGACACTAAGTTACCCAAGCTGTTTTGTCCCTCTCATGCACGTTCTAGGAACAAAACATAAGCAAAGTGCTGCAGGTATTTTTATTATGGTCTTTAAAAATAGAGTCCTGTTTTTGGCAGACTGTACAGCACAGGTCGATCCGACAGAAGAACAATTAGCAGAGATTGCCTACAGTACGGCCTCCCTATATAGAGATCTTATGCGAAGAGAGCCAAATATTGCCTTCCTTAGTTTTTCAAGTTTTGGTTCAAACAACCATCCAAAAGCAAGAAAAGTAAAAAATGCAGTCAAGCTAACAAAGGATAGACATGCTGACCTAAAGGTTGAAGGAGAAATTCAGGCCGATGTCGCGGTTAATAAGCAGGTCTTAGATAAATTATTTGATTTCTCAAGCCTCGAAGGCCCGACAGATATTTTGATTTTCCCAGACTTAAATTCTGCCAATATTAGCTATAAGCTCATTCAGCAACTAAGTGAAGCTGATGCTATCGGCCCAATTCTTGTTCCAATGAATGGATCGGCGAATATTATTCAAAGAACAGCGACAGTTAATGAAATTGTTAACATGACAACACTAACAGCTTTATTGGCCATGGAAGAAAAAAATAGAAACTAAAAAGTGAAAGAGGTATTTATGAATAAAAAAATTATACAAACAGACTTGGCCCCAGAAGCTGTGGGAACCTACTCTCAAGGAGTAGAGTACAATGGTGTTCTATACTTTTCTGGACAAATTGGCCTGGACCCAAAAACAATGGAACTAAAGGAAAGCTTTGAAGAACAAACAGAGCAAATCCTAAAAAATATTGACGGACTTCTAGAGTCTCAAGGGCTGACGAGAGAAAATATTATCAAAACGAGTATCTTTCTAACTGATCTCGCCAAGTTTGGAAGTGTAAACCAAGCCTATATCGATTACTTTAAAGAGCCCTACCCTGCTAGAAGCTGTGTCCAGGTGCCAGCTCTTCCAAAAGGCGCTTTAATTGAAATCGAGGTTATTGCAGCTAGATAGAAATGTTTGTTAAAAACAAATATATATTTGAGACTAGAAAAACTAGATTCAAGCGCTATCTACTCAACCTTTTGGTTTTTTTGTCTATTTTTCTAGTCCTTTATATTTTGTTTTGCGCCTTCCTTGTTTTTTACTCTATAAATCGAACACAACACTCACAAGAGGTCCTCTTTCAAAGACCTCCTGACATGGTCGTCATCTTCACCGGAGATATCGGCCGAATACCAACAGGTTTGAAACTGGCCAAAGAGTACAATCAACCAAACATTTTTATCACCGGAGTTTATAATAAAAATACAATCGAATCACTATTAAGGCCTTTAAGTGATGAGTATATTCAAGATCCGAATTTACTCGAAATAGATTACTGGGCACGCAATACCGTTGAAAACGTGATTTCCACACTAAGACATATCAGACAAAGAAATGCCCAAGAGGACATTATTATTGTCTCGCACGACTATCATATTTTACGGATCAAATTAATTATCGATCGACTAAAGGCGAAAGATGATCAATCTCGATTTTTTTATTACGGTGTAAGAGCAAACTATCTGGAAGTAAGGAACTTAAGAATTTTGGCCAGAGAAGTATTCAAATTAATGCGAGCTTATGCCTTTCTTTTATTATGGGACCCAGAACCAGCTCCAAGCCCCGTTAGCTTACAAGAAACTTAAACTCGGTTAACTGAAATCACCTCTTCAATCGACTCAATTGTAGAAATTGTTTTAAGCAGTTCGCTGTAATCCTGAACTTCAATTTCAAAAATAAAACTTCCCTTACGGTCTGGGAGCGACTTCGCAATAGCACTTCTAATATTAACGTTAATTGCTGTAATCACCTTAGAAATGGTCGAAAGAATTCCAGGTTTATCGTAAGTAACAACTCGAATCGTAACTGGATGCTTAAACCTAAACTCACTATTCCACTCAACGCTTACAGAGCGAGTAAGAGAGTCAGCATCAACCCTTTCACAATTAGCGTGATGAATCGTGATCCCTCTCCCTCGTGTTATATACCCCATGATAGGGTCACCAGGAATAGGATTACAACAGCGGGCCAGGCGAACCATCACGTCAGACTCACCATCAACAATGACAGCATTATCTTTATTTGCTCTCTTTTTAACATTCTTACTCAATTTTTTCGAATAAGAATCAAGCTCTTTCAATTGAACTTCAGAAATTTCGACGGCCTTGTCACGCAAAGATGGAATGTGAGAAATCAATTCACGAGAAGCAGTCTTACCCGAACCGATATTAATAAGCAATTCCTCAAAATTACTACAGCTAGCCGCTTTATAAAGAGGCTCAATATCCCCATGTTTTTTAAGCGCTTTAATAGAACTTCCAAAAGACTTGAGAGTCTTTTCTAAAACTTCAGTTCCAAGCTCTTTGTTATGGTCTCTTTCAACCTTTAAGAGCCATTGTTTAATTTTCGTCTTTGCCCGAGATGACTTAACGATATTCAACCAATCCTTTGAAGGTGTTTGGTTCTTACTTGTCATAACCTCAACAGTATCACCTGACTTAAGAACATGGCGCAAAGGAACCATCTTACCGTTAACTTTTGCACCTACGCAGTGATTTCCAACATCGGTGTGTATCGCGTAAGCGAAATCTAAAGGAGTTGCACCATAGCGAAGCTCTCGAACATCCCCTTTAGGGGTAAAAACAAAAACCCCACCAACATCGAGATCATTTTTTACAACCGATAGAAATTCGTGGCTGTTTTCAACGTTCTGGTTAAACTCAAGCAGCTCTTCGACCCAGTCTAACTTCTTCTTCCCAGACTTTATTCCCTCTTTATATTTCCAATGAGCTGCGACTCCGGTCTCAGCAACTTCATCCATCTCATAAGTTCTAATCTGGATCTCAATTCGCTCTGCACGAGGACCTATTACGGTAGTGTGAAGTGATTGATAATTATTAACTTTAGGAATAGCAATATAGTCTTTAAAGCGCCCAGGAATAGGAGTAAAAGACGAGTGAATGATACCTAACGCTTTATAGCACTCAGTAATATTACCAACCATTACTCTAAACGCTAAAATATCTTGGATTTGCTCAAAGCCAACTCCTCGAGCAATCATTTTCTTATAAATAGAAAAGAAATGTTTAGAGCGTCCCTTAACTTCGGCTTGAAGAGAGTACTCTAGAAGTTTTTCTCTAATCGTATCTACAGTCTCTCTAATATAGACCTCTCGCTCAGATTTTTTCATCGCGATTTTTTCGGCCAATCGATAATAGATATCAGGTTTCAAAAAGCGCAAGCATAAATCTTCAAGCTCAGACTTTACGGAGTTGATACCTAAACGGCTGGCAAGAGGTACGTAAATATCAAGAGTTTCTTGAGCAACTTTTTTTTGTTTCTCATCTGAAACGTACTGAAGAGTACGCATATTATGCATTCGATCAGCGAGCTTAACAATAATAACTCGAAGATCTTTGGCCATGGCCACAACCATCTTGCGAAAATTTTCGGCCTGAGACTCTTCTTTAGTTTTAAATTTAATTTTTGAAATTTTGGTCAAACCAACAACGATTTGTGCGACATCGGTACTAAACTCTTTTTCAATTTCCTCAGGAGTGACTCCACAGTCTTCAACCACATCATGTAAAAGACCGGCCACGATACTGTCCATATCGAGACGTAGCTTGATAAGAGTGGCCGAGACATTGATGGGGTGAATGATATAGTCTTCACCAGAGCTTCTTTTTTGACCTGAGTGCCATTTGGTTGCATAATGAAACGCCTTTTCGAGCATTTCAAAATCTGCTTCAGGATAATAAGCTTTGACTCTCGAAACGAGGTCCCCTAAACCAATATCCCTTTCATGTGAAAAATCAAACGCTTCCAAAATGGCCTCTCACTCTCATTTTTTTAATATCTTACTCACTATTTCTTTTAAATCTTTATAGGCACGATCTAAATCATCATTCACAATACAAAAGTCAAAATCATCCTTTCGCAGAATTTCTCTTTTTGAGTTTTCAATTCTCAAGTTTATGACTTGAGTAGACTCTGTTCCTCGACCACGCAACCGATTCTCTAATTCAGTTATCGAAGGTGGAGCAATAAAGATGGCCTGGGCCCTTTCCTTAAAATAGGCCTTAAATGAGTCTGTTCCCTGCACATCTAAGTCAAAAAGTAAGTCCGTTCCACTTGAAATCTGCTTTTCAACAAAGCTTTTCGAAGTTCCATAATAATTCGAGTGAACTTCTGCCCACTCTAAAAACTCTCCGTCCTTAATCATTATTTCAAACTGCTCTTTTGAAATGAAGTTGTAGTGAACACCATCAACTTCTCCATCTCGGGGAGGCCGAGTCGTAAAAGAAACAGACTCAACAAGCTCTGGAAAATCGTCTTTCATCTTTTTTATTAATGTCGACTTTCCTGATCCAGAAGGCGCAACAATGACAATTATTTTTCCACTCATGCTCTAAGCACCTTTACTCAATATTAAGACCTTGCTCTCTAATTTTTTCCAATTGAACTTTCATATTAACCACAGCATCAGAAGTTTCCCCACTAGAAGATTTTGACCCAATCGTATTCGTTTCACGATTTAACTCTTGAATCAAAAAATCGATTTGCCTTCCGACTTCTCCGCTTTGTGATAAAAGTTGATCAAGTTTTTCTAAGTGTCCTTCAATCCGATTTATTTCCTCATGAACATCAATTTTTTCTAGATAAAAAACTATCTCTTGCAAAAACCGAGATTCTTCAACCTTTACTTGATCAGCATATTCTGCAAATCTTTTCTTTAGTTTCTCTTCTACATTCTTTTGAAATGTATCGGTTTTATCCTTTATTTTCTGAAAATGTTTAACATATTCATTCCTGTGAGAAAGAAGAACAGATTGCATTTTTTGTCCTTCACTCCTTCTCGACTCTCGCAAACTTTCAATCGCGAGAGAAAATGCTTTTTTTGCAAGATTCTGCATTTTCTCTTCTTGTTTCTCATCTCTTTCAACAAAAAACTCATTTCTCAAAAAGTCTGTCGGTGAAAAATTAATTGCAACCCCACTTTTCTCTGAGGCCTCTTTCATAAGCTTGATGAAATCTTCGATTTTTTCCATGTCGAGATCATCAATCTTACTTGCCCCTTCAGCTTTTTTATAATTCACACTTATATCAAAGCTTCCTCGCTTAAAATTTGATACCAATTGGTTTTTAAGCTCCATTTCAATTGAGTTAAAAATAGATGACATCCGCCAGCGAATATCGCGATAGCGATGATTCACGCTTTTTATCTCTACAGTCAAAGTGAAATCTTCATCTGAAACTTCACCTCTACCAAAACCTGTCATCGACTCAATCGCCATTTTAAATCCCTTAGCTCATCAACTTCTAAAGCTTAGCTTCTATTAAAGTCTCGTTACCCATTTTTCTAAATTTTTCATAGCGCTCAGATAAAAGTTTTTCAGCTTTTACTTTTTCCAAACTACTAAGCTCCTTGGCCAAAGCACTTTTAAGCATTTCTGCTGCTTCGCTTGGGGAACGATGAGCTCCACCGACCGGCTCTTCAATCACACTATCAATTACTTTTAACTCAAGTGCTTTTTCAGGACTAAGTTGTAATGAGTTCGCAGCAACCTCGGCACGCTTCGGATCGGCCCACAGAATTGAAGCGCATGACTCAGGTGAAATCACAGAGTAAATTGAATACTCCATCATTAAAACCCTATCTGCAATCGCAATCCCTAGGGCACCACCCGATCCACCTTCACCAATAATACAAGAAATAATCGGCGCTTTTATATCAAACATATCGGCCAGGTTCTCAGCGATAGCACTTGCCTGTCCTCGCTCTTCAGCACCAATCCCTGGATATGCTCCAGGTGTATCCACTAAGGTCA
>SKIL01000149.1 GCA_007116425.1 Bacteriovoracaceae bacterium
TGTTCAGGCCTGTAATCGTTTTATTCGTGAAAATCCTGGTCGGCCAATTGATGAACAATCCCTTACTCGTTCTTTGATGCGTCCTGAAGTTTCAGAGGTCGATCTTTTGATTCGAACTGGAGGAGATCAAAGGATTTCAAACTTTTTATTATGGCAAATCGCTTACGCTGAGCTTTACTTTACTGAAACCAAGTGGCCTGAATTTTCGCGTGAGGAATTTAAACAAATTCTAAGACATGTTTCTGGGCGTGAAAGGCGTTTTGGTCATCTCGGGCCTTGTGAGTCCTTAGATTATTCTAAGAAAGTGGCCTCTCAACATCGTGAAGTCGTGTCGAGCTTTACTTCTCCAAACTCCTTATAGGTTAATGCATGTCTAATACTTCTTTGCGCATTCTCTCAGCTCTCGTCATGATTTCCGTGGTCTCTTTGGCGATTTGGTTGAGTCGATACTCTGTTTTTGTTTTTATCGGCGCTTTTTCACTTATAGCTGTCGATGAGATCGTGACAAATATTTTAAAAAACAGGCGATGGGGAGTGATTTATTTCATTTCCCAATTATGTTTTCTGATACCGTTTCTGAGCATCATCTTGCTTTGGCCTAGCGCGGCCGTTTTCCAATCTTTTATCTACCTTGGAGTTGCTCTAAATTTTATTCTCCTTTGGTATTTGTTTTTTACAGATATGGATTCTGATGTCTTTAGTCGGATATGCTCTCCTTTCCCGTTTTTTTCAAGTTTGATGGTATTACTGCCAATGGTTTCTTTGATTGCATTATTGCAGTTTGAAGATTGGAGATGGTTACTAATCGGACTTCTTGTGATTAATTTTGGGATGGATACTGGCGCTTGGTTTTTTGGAAAAAACTTTGGCAAACATAAATTATGGAGAAGAGTGAGTCCTAATAAAACCATTGAGGGCCTATTTGGCGGCATGCTGACGGCAGGTCTTTTTGGTGGCCTTTTTTGGCCATTTGCGTTTGGCCAGTGGAGTGTGGCCCTTGTAATATTGTTCTGTCTATTGGGTGGAATGAGTCAAATGGGAGACCTCGTTCAGTCAAAAGTGAAGCGACAATGTCAGATAAAAGACAGTTCTTCCCTTATTCCAGGCCATGGCGGAGTCTATGATAGAATAGACAGTCTGTTGTTTCTAACTCCATTTTATGCATTGGCATTGAATTATTTTTATATCAGCTAGAAGTAAATTATGATCGAAAAAATTTTTATCTTTATCCTGTTTTTAGGCCCCCTCATATTCTTTCATGAACTTGGGCACTTTCTCTTTGCCCGATTGTTTGGCGTCAGGGTCGAAGTCTTTTCTATTGGCTTTGGGCCAAAAATGTTTAAGTTCAAGTGGGGCGACACTCAGTGGGCCGTTTCGCTTATTCCTCTCGGTGGATATGTCAAAATGTATGGAGACGATCCTTTCAATAAGGATAGTGTTCCAGCTGAAGAGAGAAAGTTTAGTTTTACTCATAAAGGAAAGTGGGCACGTTTTTGGATTGTGATGGGTGGGCCACTTGCTAACTTTATTATGGCGTACTTTCTCTTCTTCTCGCTATTGATGACGGGCGAGCATATTCCAGAGATGCGCATTGGTTTAGTACCCAGTGACTCGGTCTTATACGAGAGAGGATTGCGTCCCGGTGATGGACTTCGTGCTGTGAATGGGCGAGAGATCACAAACCCTTCTGATATCGTGATTGAGGGACAAGGAAATATTGAAACGATTACAGTAAAGCGCTCAGGTGAAAGGATCGATATTCCCCTTGGGATGTATGGAGAAGCTTTCTTTGAAGAGTTTACAAAATATCCTCCGCTTTTAAGACGCCCTATTGTTGTGAATCGTGCCGGTGAAATGTTTGGTGTTTCTTTTGATCGTTCGCAAATTAATTGGAGTGAGTCATTAGATTCAATGGCCCATTATGCCGAAACGAGAACACTTTACTTTTTTGAAATGGATGCTCAAACAGCTCAAGACCCAACTCCAGACTATTTTCCTGAGCCTGTTGATCAAATGGTTCTTGAGCTTCAAGATAGAGAAAACTTTATTAATGACCTTGCTGTTAAAGGTTATTTGACTCTTGATCTTCAAGTGCGAGAGGTGGCCGCTAAGTCGGCAGCTTTTGACGCCGGAATCACTCGTGGTGACATTATCGTCTCTTTCGAAGGAAAAGAGGTTTATAGTTTTGAAGAGTTGAGATCTACTTTACAAGTCACGGATAAAGAAGTCGTAAAGGTCGGTGTCTTGCGCGAGGGAGAACGTCTTGAGTTTGATCTCAAGCCTCAAGTTCAGGTTCATCAAGGAGAAGAGGTCAAACTGATTGGTGTTTATAGTAGTGGTCAGTATGTTGGGCTTGAGTTTATTCACACAGACCCGAAAGGAATTTTTGCTTCTTCTGTGACCGCCTTGACGAGAACCTGGGAAACTATGGTCAAAACAGTCGAGGGATTTTTCCGTTTAATGACAGGCCAGATTTCCTTTAAAAGTATTGGTGGCCCAATTGCCATCGGTCAAGTTGCAAGTGACTCCTATAACACAAGTATTTCTTACTTTTTTCAATTGATGGCCTTGATTTCAATTAATCTCGGTGTCATTAACTTGTTTCCCATTCCGATTCTAGATGGAGGTCATATTCTTTTCATTATTTTAGAGGCGATTAATGGTGGTCCAATATCGAGAAGAAAGATGGAAATTGCGCAACAGTTTGGACTATCGGCACTTTTACTGCTGATGGTGGGGGCAATTTTTAACGACGTAAGTAGGTTCTTTTGATGCAAAACTATCTCTACTTAGATAGTACGGATGGTGTTGTGTGTGGCCTTCTTCAAAGAGATAAGAGCTCTGTTTGGTCCTGGAAAGAATTTAAAGATTCACCTGATCAAAAAGGCTCTGCACTTTTACATGGTCAAATCCATGAGCTCCTGCAAAAACATGAAATGGGATTTGATAATATTTCGGGTGTTATTCTCGGTGCAGGTCCAGGTTCTTATACTGGAATGAGGCTAACTGAAGGGCTTGCCCAAATCTTTGAGTGGCAAAAAATTCAAATTTTTACTTTTTACCATTTTGAGGTTCCCTTTTTTTGTGGTTATGAACAGGGGGCATGGTTTGCTACGGCCTTTAAGGGCGAAACATTTATTTACTCATGGGCCAATGAAAAAATTGAAAAGCAATTAATTAAAAATGAGAATCTTGATATTGCACTTGATGTAATTGAAGATAAAGAATCTCGCTTTATTCATCGAAGCCACTCAGAGGAAAATCATCAAAGTAGCTTTGATTTAATCTCTAAATTTCCCACCAACGTTTTTGAAAAAGTTGTCTTGCGCAAACTTCGTCAAGGTCCCTATTATTTTAGAGAAATTGAAAAAGAGTTTAGTGTAAAAGGGTCAGCTTAATATGTATGCAAACTATTTATCTCGATCTACGCACATTCTCTTGAGTTTTGGACTCTTTATCACTTGGTGGTTTTCTTGGTGGACACCCTTTTTTTTGACGGCCCTCGTGTATGGCGGTCTTTGTTTCTTATTTCGTCGCCAGCATCGAGAAGAGTTATTATTGCAAAAAGAGGTTCGAGAAATCATCGTTTCTCCAGTTAATGGAAAAGTGCAGGAAATTGGGGCCCCTACTGACCACCCCTTTTTTGGTAAGTCGGTTCGGTCCGTACGTATTTTAGTTGCTCCTTGGAATGAGTATGGTGTTTTGTTGCCGGCCGCGAGTGAAGTGCACGACTTTCATTTTAGACCATCAAAAGGTCCTTTGCGTTGGCTTAGGCCTGACGATCGCTATATTAGCGGAGCTTTAGGGGTGAGTGTTACACTACGCACTCGTACAGATGACTTAGTTGGAATTCAGTTTTTGCGATGCTTTGTTGGTCGCTGGCCTAAGCTGGCGATTGTACCTGGTGATAGGGGAAGGATTCAGTCTCGAATCGGAACTTTACCTTTTGGAGGCACCGTGTTGTTATATATACCTGAAAGTTATGAGATACTTGTTGAAAGTGGTGAAGATCTCGTGGCCGGTTCTTCTTTTGTTGCGGCAACAAATGCTGGAGTAGATGAGAAAGAAGTGCAAGAGCTGGGTTCACTTTAAGCCAAGGAGCATCTAAACATGCCTCAGAGTTTGAGCGCAAAAAGGCGTCTGGCCTTTTTTTTACCAAATAGCTTTACCGCCCTGAATATGGGCTGTGGTTTTTTGTCTATATTGTTAGCGATTAATGGCCTGTTTTATGAGGCATGTCTCGTCCTTATTCTCGGTGCTGTTTTTGACATGGTTGATGGGAGAATTGCGAGAGTGACTGGAACACAGTCTGCATTTGGAGAGCAATTCGACTCTCTTTCTGATCTTATTTCTTTTGGTGTTGCGCCTGCTTTTATTTTTTATTTAAGATTTTTTGATGAAATGGATAGACTGGGAATTGTCGTTTCTTTTATTTTTTTGCTGTGTGGAGCTTTAAGGCTAGCGCGGTTTAATGCCAATATTGAGCGCGTGAACCCCGCCTTTTTTCAAGGTCTTCCTATTCCAAGTGGTGCCCTCGCTTTGATTGGACTCGTTTTATTGTCTACATATTATGAGTGGATTGGAAGTTTTAAGTATTTGGCCGCTGTTTATGCTGTTTTTTACGGCATGTTAATGATTTCCAATATTCCTTTTAACTCCTTTAAGTCGTCACCATTTGTAAAAAAATATAAGAAGTTTATTTTGTTTGGAATGTTTATTCTAACAGCTATAACCTTTCTACATGAACAAATTATGATTTTTTTTAATATTACAGTTTATGTGGTGGGTTCTTTAATTTATTTTTCAACACATAAAAAAGTGATGGCCAATATTTTTGATTGGGTAGAAGCAGAGGATGATATAAAAGACGGCCATAAAGAGGACATCGAAATTAAGGATTAAACATTGAAGGGCATAACCTCAGTAATTCTGACTCTTACTTTTTTTATTCTCTCGGCGTGCTCGACAACTCCGGTCGGCAGGCAA
The DNA here is from genome assembly GCA_007116425.1 of Bacteriovoracaceae bacterium. GTDB lineage: Bacteria > Bdellovibrionota > Bacteriovoracia > Bacteriovoracales > Bacteriovoracaceae > SKIL01. Next base: position 4,987 of record SKIL01000149.1, read on the forward strand.
AGGGATCTCGGCCAAATGATGGCCGACCAAGAAGGCTCACAGGGACGACTTTATGAGATATTGGGTCCGTCTACTGATGACAGGTCGTCATTTGTTATGGCCTCTGACTCTGGTCTAGAGTCGAGATACTCATCGATTGAAAAACTAATTGAGGCAGAAACAGTAGGTTCACACTCTATTCCTTTCTCAGGTAATGTGAAGACCATCGATGATTTTCCCCAGTACCAGCGTGACTCTTCCTCTGTAATGAAAGGAAAGGGGGTTGATATTTTGGCCTCAGGAGATGTACCGGCAACTTATACAACTCTAAGTAATCGCGAACTTGTCAGACAAGGCCATGGGCGGCATAAAAATTCTTTTGCTTTCGTTTATATTGCTGACAGTTTTGATTATCGTGATTCACGTGGCGTTTTTGAGAGAACATTTGAAAACTCTTCTGGTTCGGCCAAAAATGGCCTTCTTATGGTGAATTGGAAGTCGCGTGTGGGAACCATGCCTTTTTTAGAGCCTTATTGGCTAATAAATGCGGGAATTGGGCACAATATGGGAGAAGGCCAATTTGTTGATGGAACTGAGTCGGATGCGACTTTTACTCTGTGGATGCTTCCGGTTGATATTGGTTTAGGGTTAGATCTTTCGTTAGGCCCATGGCTTAAAATTGGATTTAATGGAGGGCCTTCTGCTTTAGGGTTGATTCAGAATCGATCTGACATTGATAGCTCCGAAGGTGCCAATACTCGTCGGCAAGGAAGTTATGGATATTTTTATGAGGCCCACGCGGGATTAAATCTTTCTGAAGTTTTTCCAAAGTCTGGGCATAGGCTCTTGGCCAATGAAGGCGTAAGTAGTTATTACCTAACGTTTAAAATGCGAACGCATGAGTACCAAAACTTTAAGCAAGAAGACTTCGAGATCTCTGGTACTTCTTTTGGAGTCGGTTTTACTTTTGAATTTTTATAAGAAAAAAGATAAGACCATCTCATGAATAGTGAACCTTTCGTTTACCGCATTGACCTCAGCTATAAAGGAACTGAATATTTTGGTTGGCAAAAACAGCTCGATCAAAAAACGGTTCAAGGTGAGCTTGAAGCCGCTCTTTTCAAGATGGCGGCAAAA
>SKIL01000268.1 GCA_007116425.1 Bacteriovoracaceae bacterium
AGTTCTGTGATTCGAGTGACTGGATCACATTTAGTTCAGGAGATGAGATACCTAGTGGAGGAACAGCTACTGACTACTTTAGGGGAGACGGAACTTGGCAGGAGTTAAATAAGAGTGCGGTTGGACTTGGAAACGTCGAGAATGTGGCGCAGATGCCATTGTCTTATTTAGATACGGATACGAATCTGGGATCATCGGATGTTCTAGTGCCTTCACAAAATGCGGTGAAGATTTATGTGGATAATCTTATGAGTGGGTTGCCTGGGGGAACGGTGACAGAGGTGTCGGGATCGGGGCCTATCAGTGTCAGTGACGGGACAACAACACCGGTTGTGAGTATTGATCGGGCCACGAGTGAAGATGATGGATATTTAAGTGCCAGTGATTGGACGACGTTTAATAATAAGCAAGATGATTTAGGCATGGACTCGGCAACCAGTGCGCAGTTTATGGATGGTGATGGAACGTGGAGAGGGTTGGCATCGAGTGATATTCCAGATGTGGAAGACTTGAATTCGAGCTGTAGTGCTGGTGAGATTCTAGTGAGCACGGGCACGAGTATGGCGTGTGCTTCAAAAAATGAAGCAGGGGTTTGGAGTTTGAATGGCGCCCATGCTTATTACAATGGCGGCAACGTTGGCATTGGTACCACGAATCCTGGGCAGAGGTTGGAAGTTGTAAATCCAGGCGCTGGTCATATTGCATCTTTTCGCCAGGGAACAACAGGTAATTTGGCAAGCCTGAGATTGGGGGCAGTTGGTGTTCCTGGGGACGGAGTAAATGTGGCAGCTGCCATAGAGTTGGTTGGAAGGGCAGGAACATCGGTTCATGGCAGACATGCATGGATTGGAGCTGAAGGTGTAGAGTCTGCAGGCGATAGTGCTACAAGATTAGTTTTTAAAGTTAGAGAGGGTGTGAGCGGATATACTTGGGATGGTGGGACTGAGACACCGACGAGAATGGTGATAGATTATAACGGCAACGTAGGAATTGGAACGACTGAACCAGAGCATACTCTCGAAGTAAAAGGAACCGCCTCTGTCTATAATGAAGAGTCATGGCCAATTATTTCTTCAACTAGTTATACCACCAATACACACCCTCCTTACTTTATGACTTATGGTGCAAGAGGGGGAGATAAAGACTCTTTTAGTTTTACCCGAAGTGGCGATAATATTGGCTATTTTGAAGCGAGGTCTCATGGAGTAGAACCGCCATTTTCTGGAGCTGGAATGAGAATTGTAGCATCTGAAGATCACTCGGTCGATAACATGGGGTCACATCTAAAGTTAAAAACAGTCCCTAATGGGAGTAAAGTTTCACGTACAAGAATGACAATTTCAGAAGATGGGAATGTTGGAATCGGTACGACCGAACCAAGTGCAAGTTTAGACATTGTGGCCAATAATCTTGGTCGGGCCGCTCTTTTTTCCAGATATCAAGATGTCAGTATGCCCGTTCGTTTGTGGTTGAGAAAGTCTAGAGGTTCTGAAAGTTCGCCGAGCTCTATGGAGGCGGGTGACTCCATCGGCTCGATCAGTTTTGGAGGTTATAACGGCACTTCATTTAGTGGACCAGGTAATAGCTCTGATGCTGAAATACTGGCAAGACTCGCTGGTGATGGCTCTAGTGAGACAGAGATGGGAGCAGAACTCATTTTTCGAACCAAAAATATTGGAGGTACAAGCTCTAGCCCGAGGATGACAATAGCCCCAAATGGATACATTGGGATGGGAACAATGGAACCAGAGGTTCCTCTTCATATCCAATCTCACAGTCCAACGGGCCTACTCATAGATAGAAATACATCGCATAATTCGGCTATTGAGTACCGGAATTCTGATGGTAGCATGTTCGCAGGGCTAAGTCAGAGTCAGAACTTTGCTATTGGAACAGGTGTTAACTTAGATTCTACAGGAATTTTAACTGTCACTCCTTCTGGGGATGTTGGTCTCGGAACATCAAATCCCGGATCTCGTTTGGGAGTGAATGGTCATATTGCTTTCCGAGGTTCGAATTATCAGCTTAGAAGCATGGCCGGGAATACATCAAGCTTTATTAATTTGGATTTTCCTGAAGTAACCAACCAAAATGCAACAGTTAGAGTTTTTAGACATACAAACACTAGTGGATCGAAGGCCTTGACTTTACATCGAGGTGATGGTTCTGCAACGACTGATATTCGCTTGGGGGTTGATGGTTCGAATTCCTATTTTAATTCTGGTGGTCGTGTTGGTATTGGGACCACAAGTCCAGCTTCCCTTTTACATGTGGCGGGAACTATTCAACAGGATTCTGATGAGAGACTAAAAAGAGACATACAGGTTATCGATTCAAGCTTAGAAAAAATTTTAGACATTAAGGGTGTAACATATTATTGGAAAGATTCTGATAAGTATGAAGAGTATAAACAGATGGGTGTTGTTGCCCAAGATGTTGAAAAAGTTTTTCCAGAGGCGGTAAGAGAAGATTCGAAAGGTTTTTTATCAGTGTCTTATACAAGTTTAATTGGCCCAATTATTCAGGCGATTAGAGAATTTTATGAGGAATATGTTGTAAGTAAATCACTTCAGGAGCGTAGAGTTGCGCAACTTGAAAAAGAAAACTTGAAGTTAGAAATGAAGGTGGCCGAGCAACAAGAGGTGATGGCCAAGAAAAAGCTTCAAATGAAGCAAATTCAAGGCGAGTTAGATGAGTTAAAGTCCTATAATAAGGGTCTTGATGCTAGGTTAAGATTGATCGAAGAAAGACTTATTGAGTAGAAAATGCTTATTATCCAATGAGACTCTTATGAAATATGGAAAATTATTTTTGGTTCCAACCTCGATAGCGGAGCACGGGACTTTACCTCCATCTAGCTTTAAATGCTTAGAGCAAGCTGTCAGTTGTGAGGATATTATTTGTGTCGAGGATATCAAACCTGGCCGGCGTCGTTGGATTAAGTGGGGACTTCCCAAGCAAGCCGTCGAGACTTTTACTTTGTTTAATGAGCACACATCGCGGGAGCTTGTTTCAAAATTAACTGCTAAAATCAAATCGGGAAAGAATGTTTTTTTACTGAGTGATGGGGGGACTCCTGCCTTTTGCGATCCTGGGCAAAACCTCGTGAATACCTGTCATCAAAAAAATATTGATGTCTTAACGCTTGAAACTGATAACTCTGTCATTAGCTCCCTCGCTCTTTCTGGATTTTCTCATCAACAGTTTTACTTTGCAGGTTTCCCCCCAAAAAAAACTGAAGAGAGAATTAGCTTTTATGAGAGTTTACTCGCTCATAAGACAACCCTGGTTTTTATGGATACCCCTTACCGTCTTACTCGTGTATTAGAAGAACTTACCAAATATTTGAATCATAAGGCCCAAGTTTCTATCAGTATCGACCTTTGTCGAGAAACTCAGCAAACCTTGAGAGGTCAAGCTTCTCAATTATTAAAGAACTTAAAAGGCCAAAAACGTGAGTTTGTTGTCGTTATAGATAATCATTAGGCATATTTTTCCTTTGAACTTCAACTTTTTTCCAGGCCTATATTTCATAAAGTCTTGTTCCGATAAATTGTTATAAAATTATTTTGGAGCAAATTATGAAGTTTATACTTTATCGTCATAAAAAATACTTATTTTTGCCTTTTCTTTTTTTGTGCTTCGCCTTCGCACCCTCTGTCGATGATGTCGATGAGTCGGATTTAAGCTATTTTGATTATGAGACTTACTATAGTAGTGAAGAGCTCATTTTGATTCACGAAGAAGATGATTTTTTACGTTGGAGAGGGAAGCTATATGGAAAAGATCCAACAAAAAATGAAGAGATGGAAGTTCCTTTTTTCTTTTTTGAGAATAGAAACACACATAATGGTCCAAGGCCACTGATTGTCTTGATGCCACCTATTGAAGGCCTTGACATTCTCTCAAAAGATACCGCTAATTATCTGGCGAGAAGAGGGTTTCACGTTATTGTGGCGATGGTTAATGATCATATTGGCAATCTTGAGCGACCCATTAGTGATATTGACGGCTTTCTTATTCGAACGACTGTGAGTGTGCGTATGCTTCTAGATTTTGCTCACGAGAGAAAGGATATTATTGATACGAACTCAATTGGGGCCTATGGTGTAAGTTTAGGAGGAATTAGGGCCTCTCTTGCTTATGGAGTTGACGATCGAATAAAAGCGGCATGGACTGCAGTTGCTGGTGGTGGAATAGCTAAAATTTTGACCGAGAGCAGTCAGTCGATAGTTCGGGAGTATCGCGAAGAGCGCATTTACCTCGAGTTTCTCTACGATGATGAAGATTTTTATCGAGAAATAAAAAGACTTAATAAAATTGACCCTCTTACCTATGCTCATCGTCGCAGTAGAGATGATATCTATATGATCACCGCCCAGTATGATAGAGCGGTCCCTACAGCGACTCAAAATAAATTATGGCGAGAATTCGACTCGCCAGAGAGATCTCGAATTTATGGCAACCACTTTGTTGGAATTATCGCCTATCGACTGTTCCTTGGAAGAATTGTTCGCTTTTTTCATGATCGCCTTGATGTTCGTCATACAACTTTAGGTTTCGATGAAAAGCAGCTCGGAATATATCATTTGGATGCGTATGCTGCAGAAGAGGCCTTTTTAAAACAATATAAAGAAGAGAATCCACTTCCTAAAAAATATCAGATACTTGATACTATTCGCATTGAATTCGAATAGGTTTTGCGCGATGTGTCTTTCTGTCTAAGATTTTGTAATTTTCTTAAGATAGCTTTTACACAATTTAGTGACCTCTTTTTGGCCTTATGGTACGATCCGCCAATCTTTATATTCATATACGACGGAAATAAAAATGGATGTTCAGCCACCTCAAGGGCCATCACATTCCCAACTCTCTCAAGACACCAACGCTCAGGAGAGAAAGTACCAGCATTTAGAGATGGCCAATCAGGCCCAATCTCCAGCTTCTGAGTTAAGACAAGATTTTTATTATGAGCCCCTGTTTGGAGCGCATCCAGAGCAAAATAAACTGAGGAATGAGCGTAAATCTTTTAATTTTCTTGGCAAAGAAATGCTGTATCCCGTTTGGATTAGTTCTATGACTGGTGGAACAGGTAAGGCCCGCCACATAAATCAAAACTTGGCAAAGGCCGCAGGTGAATTTGGTTTTGGTCTAGGTCTGGGCTCATGCCGAGGTCTACTCGACGGCAAGAAATATTGGGAAGATTTTAATTTAAGACCACTACTTGGGGAGAAAGCACCTTTTTTTGCTAATCTCGGTATTGCTCAAATTGAGCAGCTTCTAGATACAGGTGACATTTCCAAGCTCCAAAATCTGGTTCAAGGGTTAGATGCTGATGGTTTAATCATTCACATTAACCCTCTTCAGGAATGGTTTCAGCCTGAAGGAGACCGTCTTAAGTATGCACCGATCGATACATTAGAAAAATTATTAAATGAAATTAAGTTTCCTTTAATTGTCAAAGAGGTTGGGCAAGGTATGGGGCCTCGCTCTCTTGAGGCCCTGATTAAAATGCCTTTGGCCGCGATTGAATTTGGTGCCTTTGGGGGAACAAACTTTAGTTTGCTTGAAAAGCTAAGAATGCATTCTAATCATCAAAAATTAGAAGATGACCTCTTTTTTAAGTCAAGAGAGGAAATGACTCGAGAAGGACTTGTACGTGTTGGACATACGGCCGAAGAAATGGTCCAGTTTTGCTTAAGCATTATGAACCGTTTGGGAGAGAATGCTCTATGTCGCAATTTTATTGCCTCTGGGGGCATTCAGGATACTTTGGCCGGCTACCGTCTAGTAAAGCAATTTGAAAACAATGTTCATTCTACTCAAGGGGCTAGACCTGAGATGGTGTTTGGAATGGCCCGCGCTTTTTTACTTCATGCTACGGACGAGTATGAGCATTTAAAAACTTTTTGTGAATCATTTATTGAAACATATGAGATGGCCGAGAATTTTCTTGATGTCAGGTAATTGAACGAATAGTAAGGAAGAGTCGAAAATGAAAACAGATCTTTTTCAATCGTCACCACAGCCACAAATCCAGTCCGATAAAATTATGCGCCCAATTTCGGGTTTTTCTAAACTGACTAAAAATCAAAAGATTG
>SKIL01000311.1 GCA_007116425.1 Bacteriovoracaceae bacterium
ACGAGGGAAAAGTTTAGAGGACTACTTTTATAATCTTGTTAAAGAGAGTAATTCTCATTCTTAGGTAAAGAGGTTTTTAATGGAATCGTTTCAATTAAATCAAATCAAAACTTTATATATTGATACGCTAAAAAAAGAGTATCGCAGTAAAACTTTAATTACACTACTTATCCTAACTATTGGAATGGTTCTAGTTGCAAACTCTTTACTGCATTTTATTATCGATTATTTTGCTGGAGAGGCAATTAGCAAGGATGAGTTGAGTTCGTTGTCATTAAACGCATTTTATAACTTTATTGATTTATGGTCTGTTTTTATTGCAGCTTTAATTGGTGTTAATACTTTGCGCTCTGATTTCTCTAATAATGTCATTCCCCAGCTTCTTGCCTTCCCTGTTCGTCGAATCGAGTACTTACTTGCAAGGCTTGTAGGAGCTTGGAGTATTGTGATGGCATACTATTGTTTCTCAGTGGTTTTTGCTGGTATTTTGTTTTCAATATCTACGGGACATTTTGTAATGGGGGGACAATTCATTTTGGCCTTATTTAATAGCTCTCTGATTGTTTTTGCTGCTTTAAGCTTTGCCCTCGCTCTATCACTATTTTTTCCTCGTTTAATTGCTTTTTTTATGACAATTGTTTTTTCTGCCATTCTTTCCACTTCAAATGCTTTTGTTGGAAGTAGTTATATTGAAAGTGCTCTGGCCGACTATGGACTGTGGCATTTCTTTTTATATTTTCTCTACTGGGTGTTCCCAAGGATTGGAACCTTGAATGGATATACAAATGAGATTTTAAACTCTTCTGCGAGTGCTATTGATATGAACTATCTTTTTCATATCGTTCATTATTCAGTTTGTTTATTGGTTTTACTATGGGGATTAAGTAAGATTTTTAATAAGCGAGACCTATAATTTCCGTCCGCACTAGCTATTGTTTCGTAAGTTTAAATTAATCCGTCTGCCGTTTCACACTCAAATCCATCTGTGATTAAAGAGCTATTGGATAAGAGAAGAAATATCTCCGAAATAAGTATTTTTTTTCATGAAGCTGTTTTAAATAATATCAAAGGAGATGTTGTTTTTATCTAAAGAAGCATCTCTGAGATCTAAGTGTTTGTGCATACTCTTGGGCCTGAGGGTTATCGCCTGCTTGTCGAGTAAGATAAACGTAGAAAGCTTCCTCTCTTTGTGCCTCATCATTTGTTTCTGAGGCAATTTGTCGCAACATTCGGCTCCAATTATCCATACTTTGCTCGTTCATCTCTTCTGAGAAGAGTGTCCAGAATCTATGTGGATTTCTTGGATTTAAAAGGTTTGTTTGTCCATTTGAGGTGCGAGAGAATTCAACAACTGCATTGACGAGTTCTTTTTGTTTTGCCGTTCCATGTTCACCCATGGCCAAGAATAGTCCTAAAGTTCTTTCTTCTTCAGGTGAGACCATATTTACAGGAACTCTAGAGTAGTCCCCAAGTCCCATCTGTCTCATTCTTGTACTAATGAATGAGCGAAGTGCTTGAGGGTTACTTGGTAAAACAGACTGTAAAATATTTTGTGTAGTTGAATCTTCAACTGATTGAAGCGTAAATCTAAGTCCACTTTGAGAGAGCGAACTGTTTACACAAGAGCTACAGGCCATGATCATAGCGTTTCCACGTCCGTGGCGATTGGCAAGGTAAATAAGGTTATTAACTGCGGTCATAATTTCATTTTGTCCAATTTGATCAGCAGGTCTGTTTAGGACAGATTGTAGTTGGTTTCTGATTTGGATATCACTTGGATCATTTAAATTAAGTCCTCTAATAATTGCCTGTAATTCACTAGGGCTTGGTGTAGACTCAGAGTTTGTTAATGCCCGCCAGCTTAGCTTAAGTGAGTCTTGAACACTTCTTGCCGGCCCATCATCAATTCCTGCACGAGTAAGTACCCCCAGAATTTGGGTTTCATTTGTGAGGGCATCGACTAGGCGAGCACCGGCCCGTAAACCTTGTGAGTACGCTGAGAAGGAGGCCCCTAAAAATAGGCCTAAGATTAAAAATAAGCTAAGTTTTTTCAAGACTGCCTGATTAATCATAATCATTTTCCTTATGAACCGATGAGTATTTAAAGCTTAAACTGGTCTATATTCTACAATAATGTATCTATCTTATCGGAAAAATGTGAAAATCCTGTAGAATTTACTCGCAGCGCAACTTGCCCAGGCTTCAAGTTCTGATAGCTTGAAGCCTGTATGAGCGATATCAGGTAGTTACGCTTAGGCCGTCTTGAACTGACTGCTTATAGGCCTTGAGGCCTGGAATAAGGCCGATAAATAGTCCAAATAGAATAACAATTGAGACGTATTTGAGGTCTTGGGCCGTTAAAAATGAAAGTTGAAGGCTAAGCGAGTAATTAGCTTCAAGGTAGGGGATAAGCCATATTGTGGAACTGGCCAATAGGCCGTAACCCATGGCCAAACCTAAACTGACAAGAGTTAAAGATTCCAAAACTAAAATTGAAAGAAGGTGAAAAGGCGATGCTCCCACTGAACGTAGAATGGCCATTTCTCGTCTTCTTTCGTTAAGAGAAGTATATAAAGCAATTAAAATACTGACCATTCCCACAATAAGTACACAGAAACTAATGAGGATCAGGACCCTTTCTGCTTGGCCAAGTACCTCCCAAAGTCTACCGAGAGTGAGGGCCGGAATAATGGCAAGTAGAGGTTCTCTATCGTATTGAGCAATCATTCGTCTCAGTTGTAGTGTCATAACTCTATTCGTTGCACCAACTAAGAATGATGTGATTTGGGAAATTTCAATATCTTCTTTAGTGATGGACTTCGCCAACTGAGTTTTCTCTGGGTTTGGGACACCTGTTTCCCATCCAATATGAATTGCCTCAATGGCATGGAGTGAGACAAAGAGTCCATGGTCTATAGGAGTTGCCGTTGGGCCAAGTATTCCAACAACTTCAAATGGGAGGTTGTCGTGAGTTAGTGTAGCGGTTTGAGAAAGACCATGAGCAATAATGATTTGATCTCCTGTGCGAAGATTTTCTCTGCGCGCGACTTGGTGTCCAAGTACGACTTCAAAGATTTCATTTCCAAACTCACGGCCATCTGCGATTTCTAAATTTTGTCCGTCTCTATAACGGTAGTGCTTAAAAAAATTCTCATTAGTTCCTACGACTCTGTTGCCATTGTAGGAGTCACCAAGAGCAAAAGGGATAGTCCATGCAACGGCCCTATGGTTTGCGATATCTTGATAGCTTGAATATCTAATATTATTAACTGCTTCTCCCATGTGAAATAGAGAGTAGAGAAGAAGTTGAAGCTCTCCAGTTCTTGCCCCTACTAGCAAGTCAGCTCCTGTAACTGTGGATGTGAATCCTTCTCTTGCTCCTTCGCGAGTTTTTTCAACTCCAATAATCAAGGCAACAGATAAAGCAATCGAAATAACACAGAGAAATGAAGTAAACTTTCTGTGTAGAAGTGAGGAGAATGTAATTTTAAACAGAGTACTAAAGAGCATTACTTTCGATCTCCATTTGTTGATTGCTCACTGTATGTTTGAATTTCAGCGAGAGAGAGCGAGCGATCAAAGTGTTTTTTTAGCCTTGAATCATGAGAGACAAAAATAAGAGTTGTTTTATATTGCTCATTAAGTGCGATAAGCTCTTTGAGAAATTCTTCAGTTCGATCTTCATCAAGTGAAGACGTTGGCTCATCAGCAATTATAATCTCAGGACTTCCCATCAATGCCCTGGCCGCAGCGACTCTTTGTTGACCACCTAGACTCATTTGATAGGCCTTTTTATCTAAGTCATTTTCGATTCCAAGAACTTTTGCAATATCGTTTAAGAAGCTTTCTCCACCAAGCTTGCTCATATTACTCTTTCGTTTTTTGTGAAGGTTTGTAGGTAATAAAATATTATCCCTAACACTTAGGTAAGGTATAAGATTGAAGCTTTGGAAAATATATCCGATATGCTGTCCTCTAAAATGGTCTCTTTTTGTAGAGCGAAGCTTAGAAAAATCTTCTCCAAGAACTTTTACCTGTCCTTCGTTTGGCCGAAGGATTCCAGTAAGAAGATTAAGTAAAGTACTTTTACCACTTCCACTCGGGCCATAGATAAAGATCTTTTCGCCTCTTTTGACTTTCAAGCTTTTTATATCAATAAGCCATTCGCTACGCTTTTTTGAGCTGGGATAGTTAAATTTAACATTATCCAGCTCAAGTACACTCTCTTGATTTGATGTATTCATATCACTCTTTTTCGTTAAAGCTCAAAGCTAACTTTATCTGGTCGAGTAAATCTTCTCGAATATGCTTGTTCTTCTGTAAGAACCTCAAGCTGAACTCGTTGAAGACCTGTATACATTGAAAAAAGGTCGAGCTCTAAAGTTGACCCGTCAAGTGGTGTGTTACACATAATATGACCTTCAATCTCAATGTTGGCGTGATTTCCGTATGGAAGTATCTCGGCCACAGATGAATGCACATGGCAGTTCGACTTTTCTAAGCTAAAAAGTTCTATTAGGGCAGAAGTTGTCCAGCTTTCTTGAACTTGGCCCCATTCTTTTTTTTCTGCTTCTGTTTTTGGTTCGTGCTCAAATCCGATTAATGAGTCGCTAGAGCCACCAAATTGAAAATAAATATTAGATCCATCGACAGCAATGCTTAATTGCATTTGCCCGTGTACGTGTGGAGAAAGATTATCTGATCTTTCAGAGTCTCCATGGTGGTGCTCATGATCGTGGTCATGATGTGAATGATCGTGGTGGGCGTGAGATTCAGTATGAGTGTGATCATGGTCGTGATGGTCATGGTCATGACCTCCTGAACATGAGCTGATGATAAGAGCAAGTAAAGTTAGACCAATAAAACTTTTCATCTTTAATTTCCTTATTAAAATTTTGATAGTGTCTTTTATACTAGATTTTACTTGAGTTCCTCAACAAGAGTTGCTGTCATTGCATAGGACGATTCAAAATCTTCATTCTGTTGGACAACCAGTGTTCCGCGAACTTTTACTGGGTAAAATGACGGAGGAGTTGTTTTACCTTCTTGCATTTTGACATGAATAATTTGATTTGGTGGTGGTGGTGGAACGTGCATACATGCTGGAATGTATGGCATTAAGAGAAACTCCGTTATTTCTCTTGCAGAGTAATCCATTGGTAACATGAAGCCATTAATTGCTACGGACTTGCCAAGAACTTCTTGTAACTCTGATGGGATTTCACTTTTCTTTACTTCGCCGGAGCTTTCAGTCTCAAGTGCTTGTAGCTTTTCCCATGGAATTTCATCAGCCAGACTGGGTTGAAAGTAGAAGGTAAAAGATAAAAGCAAAAGTGTGGAGATAAAAGTTTTTAACATAAATATTAAGCCTTTTGGCATTTAGGGCAAATTGCAAAAAATTCGAGAGCATGCTCAATCTCAGTGTAACCCAAGTTCTTTATTTGGTTCAAGAAGGGAGCAATAAAACAATTGTCAATAGAATCTATTTTTTGACAACTCTTACAAATAACGTGGTGGTGATGATGGTCGGGATTATTAAACTCATAACGGCTAAAATCTTCTCCAAGGCGCACTTCCTTGATCAATGACTTTTCTAAAAACTGTGAAATGCAACGATAAACTGTGGCCTGATCACATGTACCATCCGGAATTGACTTTAAGATGTCATCGACAGAAAAAGGGCCATGTCTCGTCATGAGGAGATGAAGGATCTCCTTTCTTGGCCTAGTATAGCTTAAGCCTTTACTCTTTAAAGTTGCTCTAATTTTTGCTTCATTCATAGGTTTAAAGCCTTTTGAATGGAATTATAGCAGGGAAGCCGTTATTTATGCAAATGACTTGCAAAAATTGGCACCCTGCTGAATTGAAGGCCTACTTACCAACTTGGTTTTCAACCTTCTCAATGATTTGATCAACTGTTTTGTACAGATTATCAGAGCTTGCGTGAGCGTTGATATGTTTTTTCCCGTCATTAATTTTTACTTCAGCGAAGTGCTCATTTTTTTGAACCCAGCATACCCAGTCAATCGAAGCGTCTTCGTGAAAAAACTTATTTAATTTCTTTGTTTTATCCTTAATTTTCTCGTCTAAGG
>SKIL01000083.1 GCA_007116425.1 Bacteriovoracaceae bacterium
AAAAACAAGTTCAAAACCGCCTCAATATGCGTTGGAATCTAAATGATCAGCTGGACTTTCACACGCAATTGCGAACTCGATTTATTTCAAGTGAGATTGATCAAGCTCTACCGGATGATACCTATAGAGATGCACTTTCTTCTGACGAGGGAATTATCAACTTGAGCTGGATGCTTGTTCGCAGTGATGATTACTTCCTCTATACCACTGCTGATCGCCTCTTTTTAGACTGGTCTTCTCATGATTGGAGTGTGCGTGTGGGGCGACAGCGAGTTAATTGGGGCATAAATACACTCACCAATCCTAACGATCTCTTTAATATTTATTCGATGTATGAATATGACTACCCTGAGCCGCCTGGGAGTGATGCCTTGCGAGTGACTTATTATCGAGACTGGGCCTCACGATTTGAAATTGCTCTGATGCCTGCTCGTGAGCAGCGAGAAAGTGTCGCGGCCGCACTCTATGCTTTCAATTGGGAAGGTTTCGACTTTCAGTTGATTGGGGGCCATTACCGAGAGCGCCTGAGCGTTGGAGGTGGCTGGGCCGGAAATGTTGGAAAAAGCAGCTTTAAAGGAGAGGTGATGTTTTTTCAACGCCTCAACTCTGAGCGTGAAGATATTGATGAAAACTCGGCAGTATTGGCGCTCTCTCTTGATCATATGTTTGAAAACTCATTGTTTCTCGTATTGGAAACTGTTTATAATAGTCGCGGAGGTCCTAAAAGTTTTGGAGAGATCTCCACAAATCATACGGTTTTCTCTGCGGATAACCCCACACTCTCGACCTGGCAAGTTAGCAGCCGCCTTCAATATTCTCCTCATCCACTTTTTAATAGTGCTATAACGATTGCTTATTATCCAGACGAGAAAAGTACTTTTCTCTCACCTCAGTTTATTTATAATGTTCAGCAGGATGTCGACATGATGTTTTTCTCCCAACATTTCATTGGGCAGTCTTCCTCTTTTATCTCGAGCTTAGGTGATACTGTTGGTGTTTCCGCTCAATGGAATTTCTAAACAATTCGCGTCATCCGCTCAATCTCGCCTAGTCTTTAAGCGATCTGATAAATTTGCCATTTTTTATGTGTAAATAATAACAATGTGACCTGGATGAATATATCGCTGAAATTTGGGCCATCGCCTCAAGTGACTTAAATGCTCAATCCAAATTTTTAGAATTCTACGACGTAGATAATTTTCACTCTCAAGAAAATTATTTATGGGAAGGTGATTATCACCGAAGAGTTCGTGGCCAAGACCACTTAAGTTGCGCTTACTTAAAAAAGTTTTCTCCACTTCAGGCAAATCTTTATGGAGTAGAGCCCAATGTTGCAGCTTTAACTGCAATTGGACAATCTGTTTTAAATCAAGATGAGTACCTTGCTCGTTGTGATGATTTTGATCAACAGGAAGATCTTCAGGTTGCGGTTTATCAACTCGATTTGCCAGAGTTTCGACGTGGACGATGGGAGAGACATGGTCATGATTATTGGAACTCGTTAAGGCTGTACTTATCTTGGGCATACCGTTTTGCACCTGAAATGGATCAAATGGCCTTTCCTTTCGCTAATGTTTTTAGAAGTGTGGCGATTGAAGATGCTGTTTTACTGACTCCAAATGGATGTAAGTCACTTTCACCTCCTGCTTGTGATAATGATAGATTGGCGATTAACTCTATCAGAGAGTTTGCTAAAAATAATTATCGATCAAATGCCCTGAATCTCGATATCATGCGAAGTGTTCCTGATGGGCCGCAACAGGATTTACTTGATTCTCCAATTCCCTCAATTAATACGGATATTTTAGATCTAGCAGACCATAGCAGTGCATCTGATTGGTTAAATCAGTTTCGCGAAAATATGTCTGCCACTCGGAATCATCATAGAACACGTCTGATAAGGGCATTCTCACAGCTAAACTTGATCACAAACTATATTGGAGTCCAAAATTTCGTTCGTAACTTAGAAGAAGAGTTTAGTGATATTTTAACTACTAAGTCCTCTGGAAGATCACTTAACGAGCAAAAAAATCGACTTTTCTATCTCTGCACCGAGTTTAGCTTTTCACAGCATGAAACATGGAGTTTAATTAAATCAGACTTAGATATTCTCAAAGATTATCAAGTCTTAGACGGCATATCTCAAAACATCTCCGGACATAAGGTTTCTGAGTATTACTCATATCTAGTTGATTTAGGAAAAAATATTAACTCTCTCTGCTACTCTTTCAACCAGAGAAATGTTTGGAATAATGACTTTAAATTAGAGCGTACAGGGTTTGCCCCTTGGTATATTGATAGAGTTTATGACAATAAATATGACTCAAGCTTTTATGATGATGTAAAAAATAATTCGAGTGAAAGTTCTCCTTTTATTTCTTTAGGCACTTCGCATGACTTGAAGCCTTCTGATGCAGTCATTTGCGCAACCGCTTCTGATTGTGCAAGGTTGGTCGTTCAAAGCATCATCGATATTTATTCTGTCTCTCAATACGCATCAGCAATGTGGAGCCTTGAGAGAAAAATTAAAGCTCCAGATCTGTTCAACCCTTATAATGAAAGAACTTCATGTCAAGTATATGACCCTTGGTATAAGACAAAATCTTCAATTTTTAATCTTGTCTGGGACCTTGGTCAAGCAACAGTTTCAGCTTTTACACCTGGAATGGTTTATACTTCAGCTACACTGAGTCCACGAACGGTGACAAGTTTTCGACAATTAGTTGAAGATGGAAAAATTCATTACGACAGAAATATCAACGAGCAGGCAATTGTTTCTAGTTTGGCCGCTGACTTTGGGCCTCTTTTGGGCGTACCTTGTTCTGTTTCTATTAACCAGTCACACTACCTTCATCATGACTACTTAATGTTTGCTGGAGTCTCCGTTGGAACCTGTACGAGTAATGAGGATTATAATATTTTTGCACAGAGTGGAAGTAATATTGATGACAATGAATCTCGTGTGCTTAACTCTTGTATGGCCTGTACATTAAATTTTGAGACTCTCTCAGGAACTGCGGCCTATTTAAGTCAAAATGTTGGGCCTGTTTACTTTTTCGTGCGTGGAATTTATCGCCTCTATAAAGGTCTTACTGACCCTCTAAATATTCCGCGTTCATGGGAGGTTTATCCTCAAGACGTTGCTGAAACACTTCTTAGCTATGGAGAAGTTCCTGATCATTGCGTCCGGGACTTGAGGCGAGGTCGAAGTTGTTTAAGAAATATTTGCGAGCAATCAGTTGCGGATCGTCTAAAGCGAGATTTTCCAAGACTACCGAACTATATTTCTGAATTTGATGTACCAGATTTTGGAAGCGGAAAGGCATATATTCGAGGTTGTAATGATCCTATAACTTTTTGGGTTCGAAGGGAAATTGATCAAAATAATTTTTCTGGCCAGGCTGAGTCGTGTAGAGTGTCACGCTTGAGTGTACCTGAGAGTTGCTTGAATAATTAAGCGTAGAGGTGAGTAACGTGCGAAAAATTTTTTGTATCCTAATTTTTTTATTTGTCTCAGGATACGCCTTGGGTGTCGAGATTAGTACTTACTGGAATGATCAAAATCAAAAAGTTGTCCAGGTCAACTGTTCTTACAAGTCTAGTGATCTTTGTTTACAAACTTGCAACGAAGAATATCAATGTAAAGTGCTAGAGCCAATTTGTATCGATTGTGTTGGAACATCGATCATTATGACTTATTATTTTCAAGAAATGGGTAGGCTTATCTATAATACAGGTCATTTAATTGACCCTTATTTTGCGGCCGATATGCTATCGTCTGATGAATTTATTTCATTGAGCGCGCGAAGCATATATAATCACATCGACTCTTTTAATTCTTTTTCTCTCCAGCGTCGATTTCGAAGTATGTGTAATGACGGCACTTTTAATCCTATTGTTTTCTTTTCAAGAGAAAACTCTGGCACAATTGGCCAACCAAAGTGGGTATGGTGTGAGTCAGGTATTTATGAAGCTGCTAATTATGGCAATGTTTCTTTCGAAGAGTCGTACAGTGACTTCCTCTAATTTTTTCTTTTGCCGAAATTTAATTTTCGTTCTTGTGTTCATGCTTTTTTCAAGTATAGGACAGGCATCTCGTTTAGAGAATGTTTTTTATGTGGGAACGCTTAATGAAAGGTCTGAACTTTCGCCATCTCGGCCAACTCATGTTCTCGTCGTTGGCACTGCCCGAGGAAATGAATCTGATCAGTACTTTCAATCTGCGGTCTTAAAAGGTTTAATCTATTTAGACCGTTACCCATCTCATCAGGTGATTATTATCTCGAATCCTGATGTCATCAATGGGACCAATCGTGAAGTCTTTAATCGCTTTAATGTCTCAATTATAGCAACTGAGAGAGCTCGTCTTGAGACATCTCACTTAGTTCGAATCATGACTCAATTTCAAACGATTATGAGTTTTGATTATTTTGGACATTCGAGCCCTTGGTCATTAAATCTCTCAGGGTCCGGCCGCCTGGACCCTGTTAGAGATGCTCAGCAGCTTATTACTTTAAGGTCCCACTTTCACGAGTATGCTTTTGTTAATCTCAATGGTTGCAATGGAGGGTTTCAAATTGCACCGGCACTGAGCCGAGTTTGGCAAGTAGCTGTATCCGGTGCCTTGACTGGAACATTTTTTGAACGTCTCCAGGCCGATGGTAAATGGTATAAAAAAATTGACCGCACAAGCTCAGAGAGAGTTCATTTTAATCGCTTTACTTTTGATAATTCTCGCAGTTGCCTCGATGGGGTTTGTTGGCGAATGAAGCCTCAAAGACATAGTTATGCAAGTTATTGGGGTAACTTTATTTCTGGTGGGGGATTGAGCTTTAATAAGTTTTTTTGCAATTATGATGATAACCGATCAAACTGTCTTCAATCAATGGCGAAAAGTATTATTTCTCATGCAAGTGCTTACAACTTTGGACCAAAACCAAGCTGGGAAGAATATCAGACTTTAGTTTTTGATTATCTTTGCTCAACTGCTCGGGACCCCAATTACTTTGATCGCTGTGTTGAAGGTATTTTATCAGCTTACAATTCAGGAAGTGATGAGTTTCAGATGCATCCAGGCAATGCTCTTGACTGTAATTTTAGTGGTTGTAATGCAAGAGTCAGTTGCGAAAGAGATAGGAATGGAAATCCAACGGGCGGAAGCTGTGAACTTTTGGCACCGAGAAATCAAAATCCGAGGAGTCTTGTTCGTGAGTATCGTGCTTATAAATTAGGTTACGGTCTTCTTTTTGAAGATTAATCTTCCGTCTTCTTTGACTCTCTAAATTGCGCTATTAAGCTTTGCTTATCTCATAATTGCTCAACCCTCACAGTTTTTCTTATTAGTTACACAACACCCCCCTCAGTGTCCTTTTCTAGTTGGCAAATTTTGAACTTTTTTAAAAAATTTCTTTTGCCTCTAAGTTGTTGTTTTTATGCGTTATTTACTCTCAAACTAATTTTGTCTCTTATTTTTTCCTTACTTTTTTTAAAATAGAAAGCATGAAGACCTCTAAACTTTATGCCATTTGTGTTCTCCTTGTTATGACTTCCTCTTGTCAGGAGGCTGAGTTTTTTGGAGTTGAGCTTGACGATGCTCCTAAGCTTATTTCTTTTGAGCACTATATATCTGAGCTTCCAAAAGTTGTTTGTGACCCTATGACAGGAGCGACTCAAGGAAATGACTTTGATTCTAACCGAGGTGTTAAGGGAAGACTATTTGAAGGATTAGTCACGATAAATCAATTTTCAGACTTGGTTAATCCTGAATCGAAACAGGCCATTGATGGACAGTCTTTACAGGCCGATGCAGAAATTTATATGCGAAAGATTAGCGTTCCAACTCGGGCCTTTTCAGAAGGATTCAAATTGGGAGAAAATCGTTACGTTATTGGCTCTCAAGGCCAGATTTTGACCGAAGATTTTGGGATGCAGCTTAATACAAGGCTTGCTCTTGGAGATCTTGACGAGGGTTACTACGAGTTTGCCCTTCTGGCCGATGACGGCTCTGTCATGCGCATTCAAACTGGAGGGCAAACCTTTGAGGCCTACGATCACACTTTGATTAGTGCTGA
>SKIL01000115.1 GCA_007116425.1 Bacteriovoracaceae bacterium
CAGAGTGACCTTTAAACTCTTTCTGGCGTCCCTTCTTCTTTTTCAAGGCACCATCAATGAATTCGCAAACAATTTCTTTTTTTGAGTTAAAGTGACGAATTCTAACCTTAAATGAATCAGAGGTTAAACAAGTTGCGGCAGCTCCCAGACCGTTCTGTCCTAGAGTTCGAAAAAGAAAACCTTTCTCATCAGTCTCTTCGTCTTTAAACTTTGAACCGGTTCTAAACTCGGTGTAAACTTGTTCAATTTTATTAAGGGGAAAACCGATTCCATTATCTTCAACCGTAACAGTTTTTTTATCATCCGATAAATAAGTATGAATTTCCGTAACATGGCCACGATAAAACTCATCGATACAATTATCCAAAATCTCCTCAATCGCCTTAGATTTGGCCTGATGAAACTGGACGGTTTTAAAGTCTAACCCTGACTCCGTATAAGTGTAAGTCTCTAGCTCTTCAACATCATTACTTCCAAAAACGAGTGTGATTCGATTTCGGCAATGCCACCTTTGATCCTTGCTCTCAATCGTGGCATCTTTCGTCTTTCCGCGTCTCTTTACGGCTTCTATTTTAGACATAGTGCAAAATCCCTTTTCACATAGAAAAATGAGGTGCTTTTAACCCTTCAAGTGATAGATATTTGGAAACCTTTACATTGCAGGGTATAATTCAGGTTAGTGGGCCGACAAGCGAGTGGAAAGGAACACCGCAGCAAAAAAAGTTATTTGTATGAATAGATTCTCTTTAATTTTAGTTACTTATTTGGCCCTAACAACATCTCGCACAATTGCGAGTGAGCACATTAATTGGTCAACTCTGCCACTAGAAAATTCTCACAAATCACATTTGGTCAACAACCGAGTACTCGTTTTTTCTAATATGCAAAGCTTAACTCAAGAAATCATTGACGACAGTGAAATAAAACAAATTGAAACTCAAAAATGGGATTTTTCAATTGCTGGCCTTCATCCGCGCAACTGCCGAATGGCCTTAAGAAGGCTTTCTCGCTACGAAGAGTACGATCAACTCATTGGCTTTATTGCAGAATCCGCTTATAACGAAAAAGAAGAAGAGCTCTCCTTTCTCTTGCGATCACGACTTCTTCCATTTTCCATGCTTCTTAATTTTCAGCTTCCACGGATTACAAGTCCTGGAAAATATGCCTATTCGTTTGATAGAGGGTTTTTAAAAGGACTAACCGGACATATACACGTCGACTCAGTAGCAGAGCATGATAACAGATGCCTTTTTTACGCAACGGCCCAATGGCATGGGCCACATACAGGTATAAACAATCGCATTTTTGAAGGATTTTCGAGAACAATGGCAAAAATGGCGATGGAAACACTGTTTAGAGTCAGCTCGCTCTAATACAAAAAAAGTTTTTCATTTTCAAAACAGCTTTTAGCGTCTATTAGTTATTATCTATTACGACTTTTGACTAGGAGATGGTTTGAAGATTTTAAGAATCAATGCTTCAGATACCTATTCCATAAGATCTCAAATCCTACACCCCAACGGGCCTGAAAGTTTGGCCTATTATGAAGGTGATGACGACGAACAAACCTTTCATCTTGGTGCCTTCATTGAAAGCAAGCTCGTAAGTGTTGCATCTTTTTATTTTTTACGAAATGACCTTTTTGAAGATTCCTTTCAGTACCAATTAAAGGGAATGGCAACATTGGAATCTCATAGATACCAAGGTTTAAGCTCTGAGCTTTTAAAAATGGCCTTTCCTATTATTAAGCAAAATCTATGTACTTTAGTTTGGTGCCAAGCAAGAAGTGAGGCCATAGGCTTTTATCAAAAAGTTGGCTTTGAAAAAATCGGAGAGGAGCTCACAATCGAAGGGGCAGGTAAACATTATCTTATGTTTAAAAAGGTTTAAGCCGCTTCTTCTCCATGTCTAAATTTAGGCAAAAGTTTTTATCAAGCCCAGTATGCATGACTCGGTACTGAGCGTCTCGACACTCTTCATAATATGTAAAACTTTGCATCAATGCACACCTGAGGAAATAATACTCATCTCTTATGTCTTCTGCTCGCCAATCTAGACATAAGTTTCGTCCATCAAGATTTACACATGCAAATCGCTTTAAGAGACAGTCATAAATGAGATGATTACCACGCCGAAAAGTTCGGTCAATATTGACCTCAAATAATCGACGGTTAAAGTCTTCGTCGGAATCAAATTCAAGATAATCTCTTTCTCGCAAAGAAATTTCGAGTGCACTGACTTGAACACAGAGCAAAAAACTAATGAGTGCAAAAACAAAAGGTAAAGTTGAAACTTTATTTGTCATGCTTTTGATTATATCATGCAATTAAATATCCACTAGTCTTCTCTTATTGCCGCTATAGCATAATTAAGGGTTTTTATGAGCATCCAAAACAAAACAACCTCAGATGATCAATTAATAATCAAAGGTCACAATCCTGTTTATTTTAAACTTGCAAATTTGATCCGCGATGCTCTTATTCATAAATATCACGATCAATTTAATCAGGTTCAGCATGAACAAAGCGAACAATCGATTGAGGACGAAGTTTTATTCGAAGTCTATCACATGCTTTCAGAGGCTCCACAAATTGAAATGGGACATATTGCCTTTGCTTGTTTTAGTTGGGCAAAAAAACTAAGAACAGCGCCTCCAAAAATAGCAAATGATATCCTTCACTATCTAGAAGAGCACGGCCAAATACAAAATCATCCCCTGATTGAAAAAGCTTCCCCACAGGGGCCGTATCTAAACTTTATAATTCGCCCACATGCATTGGGTAGTGAAGTGGTCGAAAAAATTATCCGAGAAGATTATTTTAAAACTCACCTTCTCGATAATGTCCAAAAAACAATGGTCGAATATTCTCAGCCAAATACACATAAAACACTGCATGTTGGACATATGAGAAATTTATGCCTCGGCAATGCTTTAGTGAATATCATGCGCTATACGGGTATACCCGTCATATCTACAACATACCCTAGAGACGTCGGAACCCATGTAGCAAAAACTCTATGGTTTCTAAAGAAAAATAAACTTGAAGGGCCAAAAGATATATCGCAGCGAGGTGCATGGCTTGGAGAGATTTATTCCCAGGCCAACGAAGAACTTGAGTCCCAAAGAGGTACAGATAAAGAGGAACAGAATAGGCAAGAATTAACCAAAATCCTAAAGGAGCTCAAAACCGAAAAAGGTGAATATTATGAGCTTTGGAAAGAAACAAGAGAGTGGTCAATTGAGCTCATGAAAGAGGCCTATGCATGGGCAGATGTTTCATTTGATAGATGGTTTTTTGAAAGTGAGGTTGATTCACCTTCTATTGAGTTTGCAAAAAAACTTTATGCCGAAGGAAAACTTGTTAAAGATCAAGGCGCCATTGGAATGGACTTAAATGATGACAAACTCGGCTTTTGTCTTCTGATTAAGTCAGATGGAACTGGGTTGTATGCGACGAAAGACGTTGAGCTGGCCAGAGTTAAATTTGACGAATTTGGTGTGAAGAAAAATATTTATATCGTTGATACAAGACAATCTCATCACTTTAAACAAGTATTTAAAGTATTAGAAAAAATCGGGTTTGAGCAAGCAAAAGACTGCTACCACCTACCCTACGATGTCGTCGAACTCCCCGACGGGGCCATGAGTTCAAGAAAAGGAAATATTGTTCCCCTAATGGAGCTCATAGGTCGCATGGAAGACACCATTATTAGTAAATACCTTGAAAAATATCGTGGAGAATGGACTGATGATGAGATTGAGCAAACAGCTAAAAAGCTTGCAAATGGAGCGATCAAATACGGAATGGTAAGAGTTGATAACAACCGAAAAATTGTTTTTGATTTTGAGGAATGGTTAAGATTAGATGGAGAAACAGGGCCATACTTACAGTACGTATACGCACGAATTATGTCACTTTGTAATAAGCTGGATTATGATCGGTTAAAAAAATTACAGGATGATTTCATCTGGAAAAAGCTGCATCATCCTAGCGAAATTGAACTTATGGTTAAGCTTATGAGCTTTAACCAAATCGCAATTCAGTCGGCAACATCATTAAAGACCTTACCATTAACATCTTATCTTTACGACCTAGGTAAACTTTATAATCAATTTTATCTACAATGTCCGATCGGTAAAATTGAAGATCAGGAATTGAAACTAGAAAGACTGCATCTCTCGTGGGCCGTATCAAAAGTCATTCAGAAAGGACTTAATCTACTAGGAATTGAGACTGTAGATAGAATGTAAAGGAGACCACAATAATTACCTTCTTCGCACAAGCCGAGTAATTTCTTCTTCTAGAAGTTTTTCGGCTTCTTCTCTTTCCTTGTTAGACATCTCTTGCCCCGTCATTATAGGCACCAATAGCTCGTCGGAAAAGATTGTTATCACACGATCTGCACCCTCTCGAGACTTTAAACGACCCCATTCAAAATCTTGACTTTTTACAACTCCAAACAATCTTCCCATGGAAGCTGTAAATGTCTCACGAGCTTCAGTCAATTGCTCTTGAACAATAGGCGCCATAAGAGTTTCTGCAAAACCACCAATCCGTGTATCAGAAGCGAGACGCAACTGAATGTCATACATAATATCTTCAGGAATGTCAGATCTATTACCTTGTAACGCCTCAATAAGAAAGACAGACTTTACTCTATTGAATAGATCTTGAACTTCAGGATCACGCAAATTAAAGAGACTTTGAATCATTCGAGGGGAAGAGAGTTTTTCAACCAACTCTTCCCTTTGCTCTTCGTCGCTAATAAAATTCTCTAAAGCTTGACCGGCCTGGATATTTAATTGAGTAGCGATAGCATATTGAATAAAGTAATCGACAAGGTCTGAGGAAAAAATAATATCCCCTAATTCTTCAATATTTAAGTCTTCATTTTGTCTTTCAGCACGAGAGACCTCATTGCCAATGCGCAAGAAAAAAGTTCGAATTTGGACTTCAAGCCCAGGGCCAGTGAATTCCAATAACCCATTAATACTTTCACCAAAAAGCGGAATCCCATCCTCTAACAAAGACCATAAATTAAAACTAACACTTTCTTCAAGCTTAATCTCACTTGGGAAAGTATCATTCTCATTTACAAAGCGAGAGCTTCTTGCAATTGTATTTCTTTCAATATCAACCTCCTTCCCTTGATTTAACTTCAAAAAAAGTGAGATAACTGAAGGTGTAAACTCAATCGTTTCTGCCAAGTTGTCTATAACTAGCTCAAATAAATATGCTTCTTTATCACTCCAGACATCCAATTCTTGAAGCGTACTTGGCAAACCTCTTCCAACAGAGCGCAGTATTGTAGGTAAGAGGCTCCCTATTCCACACTCTGTAAGTGAGGACTGAAAGCGATCGAGATCACTATAATTTCTAACAAGATCTTTTCGACACTCCCCCCATGCGACTTGGAGATCATATGGATTTTCAAGTACTCCTTCACGATTCAGCTCCCCCTCAAGCCAACGAACTAAATCATCGATTGTATAGGTAATTCCTGTAATTAAACAAAAGTTTACGCCTTTCTCATAAGAATCTAAGTCTTGCTGCAAATCCACATCATCAATACAGCTTTCGAGCCGCCCCAAACGTCTCGTAATAAACTGTCGAGGCCTTTCATCGTTAGGTTTTTGAATCATGGGAATCAATGGTAGGAATAAATCCTCTACAAGTTGATAAGAAACACTTGCCCTAGCTTGATTAAGACAATACTGAGCTGACATTTCGTCAAAGCATTCTTCAAGTTTGATATTTACGTCATGAATAAGTTGAGGGTCATCAGCACCCTCCTTAAGATTTAAAGTTTCACGCAAGGTAAAGTTTAAAACGATAGGGCCAATCACGCGTAAAGATCGATCAGTGATACGATTAATGAGATCGTCCATTGATAAATCTTGCTGAGTAGAAGTACTCAAACTTAGACTCGCAATCTCACGTTTTACATTTGAATCAAGGATTTCACTAATAATTTCATCAATATCGTGTCCATCAAGAGCTACTGATACTTCAGGGTCGCTAAGATGATTCATAATATTTTCTACGATGACCCATTCAGTAGA
>SKIL01000027.1 GCA_007116425.1 Bacteriovoracaceae bacterium
TATAAGAACTCAAAGCGTCTTTTTCTCTTTTCTTCTGTTCGAGTTTCTTCTGAACGCCTTTCTTCTATTATTTTTTGATAATTTGCCGCCATTTGTGACAAGCGATCACCTCGATTTGTAACACGTCTAAAATTTACAAGGTCAATTCTAAACACATCACCTCTTGGAGTTTCATAGACCATGCTCTCTGGTAATTCCTTTCTCCCCCCCACCAGAACATATTGACTTATATTTAGTCGAATTGGTGCTTCTGCCATTCTTAAGTATGCAGAACGAAGGTATTGATCATCAGATGTAAATTTAGCGTTAAAGTTATCATAACTTAGTTCCCAAAAGAAATTACGGTTCTCTCGCACGAGTGATATATTTTTATCCCTTTCATACATAGGGGAGGCCATTATCGTGTTTACATGTTGTCGTTTTTCAGGATCCTCTGGTGATAGCGGCGAGATTAACTCTTCTTTACCTTCCTCTCCATCTCTTTCTTCTCTTCTTTCCTGCAAATATCGCTTGTAGCGATTCATTAATGCCATTTTTTCTCTGTTCATCAGTTCACGATTCAATTTATAACCTGGCACTGATCGACTTAGTAGATCGGAAATAAACTCAGAACTATTAAGTGAGTACATTCCAATTAATGAATAAAAAAATGTTCGCGTTGTTTGCTGATCAGATCGCAACTGGCCTAACAGGTTGGTCATATATCTCGACTCAATCGCATTCCTCTCTTCAAAATCTCCACTGGAAAACTCAACCTGAAGTAGTTCTACTCTTCTTTCTTTAGGAGCAAATATAAATTGTAAAAATCGCTGTTCTTGTTTTTTTTCGGACCTGCTACCAAGTGACGAGCTTACATAATCCCCACTCACCTGGTCCTCTGCAGATTTCATCTTGTGGATAACAACATCAAGCAACACCAAGTCATCAATATAGTTTACTTTTGGTCCAAAACGAAAAATCCCTTCAGGTGTAGGATAGGCTGCACCAACATTAAATGAGACACCAATTAAGGCCAATGCAAAAAGTGATAAAATTTTATTTTTCACCTACTTCTCCAGTTTAATCTTTTTTTCCAGAATAATTTTCTTCATTACTTCGCTATAGCGCTTATCTCTTAACGCGAACTCTACTACCGCATTTAAATAACTAGGCACGTTTCCAGTATCGAAACGATCACCGATAAATCTATGGGCATAGACACTTTCCTTACTTGCCAAAAGATTAATAGCATCGGTTAATTGATATTCACCCCCTACACCTCGCGGTATTTCACGCAAGCAATCAAAGATCTCTGAGGTGAGCACATATCTTCCAGGACTGGCCAATAAACTTGGCGCCTGGTCAGGCTCGGGTTTCTCTACCATTGTTTCCATGAGCATTGTTCGATTATCATTTTCTAAAAAGGCCCCATCTACGATTCCATATTTTTTCGTGTCTGCGCGGTCAACTTCCATAACTCCAATAACCGATCTACATGACTGTGCCTCGTATACCTCTATTAATTGCTTGGTTGCAGGTGTTGGCGAGTGAACTAAGTCATCACCCAAAATAACAGCAAAGTCTTCTTTACCGACAATACTTTCGGCACACAAAACAGCGTGACCCAGCCCCAATTGTTTTTTCTGCCTGATGGTACAAACCTCTATCATCGATCCGATATCCTTAATTTGACTGAGAAGTTTTTCCTTTCCTACCTGTTCTAAGAAAGACTCGAGATCAAAATTTCGGTCAAAATAGTTTTCGATCGTTTCTTTTCTAGTAGAGGTAACAAATATAACCTGCTCCACCCCAGAAAGAACCGCTTCCTCTACAGCATAATGAATCATTGGTTTATCCAAAATTGGAATCATTTCTTTAGGTATTTCTTTTGTCGCGGGCAAAAAGCGAGTTCCTTTACCTGCAACAGGGATGACGGCCTTTCTAATCTTCACTATAATGATCCTATATTAACTTTTTTCACCTGAGTTTTCAGATGCATATAAAGATACCATGTTTTCATAACAAATCCATTTACACACTTTTCTTGACCTCTTTTGTCTTTTTTTCTTCTGTGTGTCATGGTCATATTAGAGATTATCAAACAACCCGTCTGAAATCTACGGGTGGTGCCGGTGCAGGCTCCTTTTTGGTGGATGAATCTCTTTTTTTAAACCCCTCATCTCTCGGCTTTTTTGATATTGGCTCTCTCTATTACCAATCTAATAGTGTCGATTATTCATCCGACTCATCGCTTGCCCCATTCTCTAACGATGCTAAAGATAAAGCTATTATTGCCTCTGACTCTAAAGGGCAAAACGCAGGAGCTTTTGGTTATATTTCACAATCTCGTGGTGACCAAGAGCGAAAAACATTTGCTGTTTCTCTTGCACGCCCCATCGGTGAAAAGTCTTCTTTTGGTGTGTCTTATCGTAGAGTCATTGATCGCCAATATGATGATCCCACTAACCAGCTTGCAATCTCATCAGAAAGATATAATGAATTTTCCATTGGGGTAACCCATGGTTGGAGTGAATACTTTTCTTTTGGCGTAGTCATAAATGACCCCGCTAAAGCAAGAGATAATACATATGCTACAATTGGTTTTCAATATTTCTTCCACGACTACATTGTCGTCATTGGAGATATGAGTGGAGACTACACCCAAAACATTAGCGATACAGCAATCTATCGTGGCGCTATTCAAGTAAAGTTCCTTAATGATTTTTTTCTTAGAGGTGGGGGCTTTAAGGACAACAAAAGAGACGAATCTGGCACTGGTGTTGGTATTGGGTGGGTTGGTCCAAAGTTAGTATTTGAGCTGGCGGTTCAGAACATTGATGTTAAAGAATCCACTGTTTTAAGCCGACCAAAACAAGAAATAAAAGAGACATCGTTCTCCATAGCCTATAAGTTTTAAGGATATCCGTGACTAATACTCAAGCTTCAAGACACGTACCAGACAATGTTTTACGTGCTTTTAAAAGTAGACTTTCAACCTTAAAGAAAGCTCGAACCTATATGGGCAAAAACGAAATTCCCAAGGCAGTAAAACACTATAAAGAATATTTAAATGCCGTTGCAAACTACTATGGCATCAATGAAAGCTCATTATCACCCACAATTTTTAACAAAGAAGACAAAAGCACGACTGCTGAAATGCTTCTTATTAGTCATGTATATTGGGACCTTGCTAAATCATATGATATGGCGAAGAGTATGAATCAAGAGTCACAACGATGTCTCAATCAGTTTGTTAAATTTACTGCTGGTCACAAATTTCAACACGTCAACGCTCGAATGGTGAACAAGTTTATTAAGCGCAGGAGGGCCCACAACCTTCCGGCCTTTGAAAGAGCTTATTCAGAAATTTACGTCAAACCTAAGGGCTGCTATATTGCAACAGCTTGCTTCGGAGACTCTCATATTAAAACGCGTTCTCTTCGCATTTATAAAAATAAATTTATTTCCCAGTCATACCTTGGAAAGAGATTTATTGATTTATACTATTTTATTTCACCGCAATTACTATCACTCATAAGTTATCACTCTTTATTTAGGTCTACATTTAACTTTTTCATACGGCCGGCGATCACATGCATCCTCTTTCTATTTAAATTGCGATGGGGAAAAGTAAATCCTAATGACAACGATTAAGCGACTTATTTTCAAGGAATGGTTTAAAGCTTTTTTTGCTAGTGTCATAGTATTGGCAACACTAGTTACGGTTGCAGATTTGATTTCAGGCTTTCTCAGGGGAAGTGTTACTGCTACTCAAGTTATTTTAAACCACATCGTAGAGTATCCCGCCTACCTCGCTCAAATTTTTCCCGTCGGTTGCTTGATTGCCTCTCTTTTCTCAATTAACAAATTGAAAAACCGAAATGAACTTACTGCGATTTTTGCATCAGGCTTCACAAGAAAAAAATTTATTTTTACTATTTTTCAAGCGTCTCTCATTATCGCGATTTTACAATTTACTACTTCTGCCTATATTCAACCGTATTTTAAACAATATCGTCATCAGCTGCTTGGTGACGCACAGGAAAGGTTTAGTAATCTAGAGGGACAAGGCCTCAAGGCCAGTACAATTGGAACCGGTAAGGTATGGTTTAAAAGTGGTGATTATTTTGCTTCTTTTGCTCAATACGATCGGAACACAAAAACTTTGTATGATGCCACTTTTTACTTTTTAGATACAAATGAAAAACTTAAACAAAAGATTGTCACCCCTATGCTCATTCACGGTGAGCATCATAAGTGGGAAGCAATTAACGCTACATCCTTTGAGGATTTATCTCAATTACAATTCCCCAAAATCACTCATCACGACTCATTATTTATTACCATAAACGAGACCCCAAATGACTTTATACAGCTCGAGTCCGATATTACAACTCTTGGAGCGGTTCAATTATGGCGATATATCAGACAACTACAAAGGGCCGGGTTAAATGTTAGCGAATATCTCATTTTATTTCTTGGTCATTTTTCAACGACCATTATTTGCATAATCTTTGCTCTTGTCGCAGGAACCACAGCTTTTAACCCGAACCGACGAAACAGCTCTTTTGGAAAAAGCCTTGGCTTTGTCTTTTTGTTTACACTGTTTTACTGGTTAGTTTTCTCATATCTAAGCGAGCTCGGTCGTTCTGGTCAGCTTGATCCCTATATTGCAAGCTTTTCTGTCCCCCTGTTGTTTTCATTCATACTGTTACTTTTTTTCTTTCACCATCGCAAATTGAGGGGGTAATATGCACTCCCCCCAATCCAACACCGAGTCGCTCCTGACACTTTTCACTCTATTTATTATTCTCTTCTTCTATTTATTCGGTGTGGGCAATATCAATGCCCTAAGGCCAGGAAGTGAAATCGACCTTTTAACCACTTTGGATCAATTTGTATATGGAGTTCCAATAATTATTACGAGAAGTTTTATTGTTCTTTTCTCTATCTCATTTTTTTATTTTGTTTCAATGTTATTTTATCGTTCATACAAAGTTCCACTCTATAAGTCACTTCTCCTTTATGCCTCATCGTTTGGCATTCTTGCTTATTCGCGGGTATTGACGTTTGATATTTTTTCGGTCGTTTTATTCTCTATATTAGGTCTTTCTTTTTATCGGCTGTTTTATAAAAACGACTTATCTTCATTTTTTTGGATGGGTGTGTCTTCTTTCCTTTTAGTTTTAGGAGACCCCCTGGCCATGTTTTTTCTGATTATATCTTCCTCTATCTTGCTTTGTATAAACCAGTGGTTAATTGACGGAGAATTCTATTTTTCAAAATTAATTGCCGCTCTAATTACTGTTGGCCTATCACTTCTTTTAATATTATCTACTTCCAGCGGACCAGCGCTTAACTTCTCCCTAAACCTGGCCAACCTTTATTTTTTGCCAATTTACCTTTTTCCAACTTTAATTATCTTACCGATATGTTTCGATCGTCGTTTTTTATTTTTTACATTAATGGATCCAAAAGCGCGCTATTTTATTATTTTAGCATTTTCTAATATGTTCGCTTCCATCTTATTAAACTTTTCACATTACAATTCATTATTGGTTTCTTCTTTCTTTATTCTTTCATTTATTTTACTTGGCCTCGCAAAAAACAATAAATCTTTAGGATTAAACCAGTTTGTTAAAACAAAAAGACTTTTACTCATATCTCACACAATATTCATTTGTTTTCTTATTCTTTTTTCTTTTTATATTTTGAGTTTCCCTCAGATTTCAATTTCGATTTCTAACACTCTAATCGTTTTGATAACAACTATCCTTTTAACTATTTCACTATTTTTAATATATAAATTTCAAAGCTTTTATTTTTTTAATCTCACAGCACTCTTTATCATTGCATCTATTTGGGTTCTTCTCATTCCTTTATTTTATTTACCAATCGTTCCAGATCGAGTCGCCAACCATTTAAAAAGCATTGATTCCAAACATATAATCTCAACCTATTCAAACCGCTTTTTTCTTCAGCAACACTTGCAAACTACTGTTCATAGCTCCTCACATCACACTCTTGATTTTTCAAA
>SKIL01000371.1 GCA_007116425.1 Bacteriovoracaceae bacterium
GTGCTTTTGGTGGTGGAGGCCTTCTCATAATCACTTGAACAGGATCCGTATAGAATTCACCCATCTCACCTTCGATTCGCACTCTCCAATAAAAAGTTCCAACATTTTGAAACTCAATACTTGTATTCAAACTTCTTGTCTTTTGTGTCTTAATAATATTCGAAAAGCTTTGATCGCTAGAGACCTCAAAAGTATAATAAACACGCTCACCCTCTGAAGACTCCCACTCAAACTCAACAGTCTCTCCGGGACGTTTAAGCTCTAACTCCATTCCCTGAGCAGGTGATAGGCCATGTAAGTGCACACGACTCACTGTAAACTTGTAACGAGAAGACTCTTCTCCCTCTAAGTTCAAATCTGTATTTATTGGAGTTACCCCCCAATGGAATTTATACACACCATCAAACTTTGATAGACTTTCTAAGTCAATCACAGATGTATAAAAGCTTTGAGAGCTATAAAACTCATCGATAACCTCATCTTGCATATAAAGTCTAACTCTATATGAGTCCGCAATATCTATCTCTTCCCATTCAAAATGAAGAGAAATATGATCTCTGTAGACTTGATAGCTTTGATAATCTCTTGGAATACGAGGCATAACAGTAGGAAGAGAGCTCTCCAGAAGCTCAATTATTCTGACATGAGACCATGGGCCATAAGAGTTCTCATCTTTTGAATTCGGCCGTACAGTCCTCAGTTTCAACTCATATGTACCTGGGCCATAGTTTTTATCAAAATGATAGCTTGAAGTCGTAACAGATTTAACTTCGTCATTTATTTTCAACTCGTAGGGCCTTTGATGTAGGTCATCCTCCCATTGAAGAAGATAAGGAATCTGCGATGTTAGCAGTGTCATTCTTACAGGTAAAGGACTCAACCACCTTGGAGCTTTATCTCGAAAAATATCAAAGAAAGAAGTTGTGCTTATTGCATCTCCGTCACTATCTTCTAGTCGCCAATAGTATCTCCCCGCAGGCAAATGAATTTCTTGATATGTCGTATTGATATCTACATCACCAACAAAAACGGATCTCTTAAAATTGTGAGATGACGAAACTCTCAGTCGAATATCTGTACTAGAATAAGCGTCCGCATTTTTTTTATTCCACTCAAATCTAATTAACTTAGTGCTCGACTCAGGCCTTAAAAATACAGATGATCCTCTGGTTGGATAAGACAAATTCATCATAAGACTTAGAATATTAAGCTCTGATACTTCTTCGTCTTGCTTAGCAGACAGGTTAACTTCCTGAAGAGAACTTATGGGTTGAATAGAATCACTCCCCTCCTGACTTAAATGAATATTACCTGAAGCGACTTGAATACGAGCGCTATCGTCAGTGCTAGATATCATCAATTCGGCCTCTTCAGGCCCATCTAAAGAAAGGCGATACTGGCGGCCACCAAAACTTAATAAAAATTGATCCTCTGTTGCGTCAGAAGATGTACCTAAGCGAATAAAGACAAGACCTCGTTCGATTTCTACTCCTCCCACTTCGGTATCACTCAAAGCGGGATCAATTATGCGAATCAGTGAGTTTTCTAAAACATTAAGATGTTGACCAGAGTTAAACTCTATTAAGGAGGTTGAATTAGAAGAAACAAAGAACTGGTCTCTATGGTGAAGTTCAAGATCTGCATGTGCATCTATCCAACTTAATGAATTTCCATATTTTACTTGAGCACGATTATCAAATTCCAAGACTCGAGCAACAGAACTTCGAGAAGACATATCTAAATTCCCGACTGAAATGCTTGAGGTGATTTCAGACAATGCATATAGAGCAATGATGGACATTACTACAATGACAAAATTATCGAATTTTAAATAAGTACTTCTCAAAAAATAACTCCAGCACCAATAACCGGGCCAACGAGTAAACTAAAACCTTGAGCACTATATATTTTCATATATCATTGTAACAATGGAATATTAGATTATCTATGGAGTAAAACTTGACTAAAAGCTCACTTTTTTCCTTTCCACTTAAAATTAAAATTATCGCACTCATGTTGAGCTTACTTTTTATATCGCTTGGTGGTTATGCCTATTATGCAATAAACCTCTTCAATGAAGACAAGAAGGCCTATATTTTTGAAAATGCTCTTAATCAATTAGAACAGCTCCACTACAGAGTTAACGAAGATATCAATTCAGCAAAAAAACATCTCGAAGTACTAGACTCTCTAGAGGATCAAATTGGACTGACAGATTATGTGATTAGTGAGTACCTCAATGAAAATCCAAGACTTCTAATGGTTGGAAAACTAAATGATAGTCTAGAATCTGGACAAAGTTTTGAGCTGTATATATCTGAAATATACCAAGACCTTCTCACTACAGAAAAAACAAAAGCACATAATAAATTACGTACATATCTTAGAAGTAAAATGAGAGCTAGTGCTCATGATAACGCCGCCGTATCACTACTCAATAAAGACAATAAAAACCTTCCTGCAAATATTACTGTTATCTACAGAAGTCCTAGTGATCAAAGGTATTGGGTTTCAAAATATGAAATAAACTCAACTCTAAAAAGTTTTGAAGGACAACAATTGTTTAACTATAAAATTAGTGATCAAAAGCAAAATAATATTATCTTAATGACAGAACAGAGTCAGCTGGATAGCTCAATATTTGATCATTCAACAAATGAATTTATGTCAAACATAGAAGGTCAACAATTAGTAAATATAATAGAGTTTCCCAATCAAGACCGACATCTCATTGCACTCTCTAGAGACGAGTCCTTAGGCTTAACAATGGTAGCAACAATATCCAAAACTAAAGCATTTGCAGCAACAAACTTTTTAACGAGGCAATCACTTTTTATTGCACTTTTCATTTTTTCATTCAGTACAATCATTGGTGTGCTCTTCGCTAAAAGCATTACAAAAAAATTAGAAGAATTAAATACAGCAACAGAAAAACTGGCCGAAGGAAATTTTGATATTGATATAAAGATAAAGAGTCGAGATGAGATTGGTGCGCTTGGAAGGGCCTTTAACTTTATGGCCGGCGAAATATTAAAATATATTGACCAGATGAAAGAAAAACAAAGACTAGAAAGTGAAATGCGAGTTGCGAAATTAGTACAAGATACTTTCATCCCTGAACAATATATTACAGAAGAAAAATACAGTATAGCATCATATTATACTCCTGCATCCGAGTGTGGTGGTGACTGGTGGGGTCATTATAAAATATCAGATGATAAATCAATGATCATTATTGCAGACGCAACAGGACATGGTGTACCAGCGGCCTTTTTAACTGCAACAATTAGAAGTTGTGTTCAGACGATACTGGACACAACTAATAGCTCACTAACATCTTCTGAAGTACTCAAAATTATCAACCAAAATATTGCTAAACTTAGTGGCTCTGTTTTAATGACAGGATTTATTGGCATAATAGACACAAAAGAGAAAAAAATGGAATACTCAAATGCATCACATATGGATCCATTAATCCTCAGAGTTCCAAAAGAGAGCATTGCTCAAAAAGATCATTTTATTCCACTTTTAAAGGCAAAAGGAGCGCGTTTAGGCCACCAAAGTGAATCGTTATACGAAAATGCAACAATAGAAATCCTGCCTAATGATATTATTATTCTGACGACAGATGGCCTTTTAGAAGTTCAAAATAATGATAATAAAATGTGGGGACAAAGAAACTTCTTAAAATCAATTATAAATGCATACCAAGATAACAACGAGCAATCAGAAAAAGCAATCTTAGATCAAGTAATTAAAGATATTGATGCATTTAGAGATACAAGTAAACCAAGAGATGATGACGAAACACTCGTTTTTATTAAAATAAACAGTTAATAAAGTTTAAATGATGGATGATCAAAAAAAAGCAAAGATAAATATTTTTTCATTTGGTAAACAAAATGAAATAAAGGAAATAGAGAAGTTTCAAGCTCATGGAGTTGGAATAAAAATTGTAGATTCTTTTAATGATGCCAGCGCAATTATCATTTCAACCGACGCCCCTGACTTTGATGCAGTTACAACGGAAGCTATACATACAAACAAAAAGGTATATTATCTTTCTTCAAAACCTGACGAATGGAATATTGAAAATTTACTTATAAAAAATTCTGCAAAGAATATTATAGGAATAGGGAGAAATACGCTTCACGAGTTACGTAAATGTCTGATTAAAGATTACTTTAACGGACAGTGGGGAATTGACAAAGTTTTAGACGAAGATGCAATGATTCACGCCGAACAAATAGTTCACTCAAAAGAAGTAAATGCGACATATGAAAAGCTAATAGATGAGTTTGATCTTGGAGGTTTTTTTAACTCCCCAAAAGACTACTTAAGAATAATAGCGAACGAACTCGCCTCAAACGCATTTTATCATGCTCAAGCAAATGATGAGGTCGAAAGACAAGAATCAATTTTTCTAACTAAAGAGTCAGCGATAGAAATAAAAATTGGCCTTGATAGCAATAGAATCGCACTAAGTGTTAAAGACAATATAGGTAAACTAAACTTTGAATTAATTCGAAGCTCTATTTGGAGAAGTTTTCAAGAGAAAAAGCCTCTGGATACTCAAAGAAATAAAGGCGCAGGTCTTGGTCTATATATGGTATATAATTATTCAAACCAACTAATTTTCAATATTTTACCAAAAAGTAAAACTGAAATCATATCAGTAATAGATTTAAACAAAAGATTTTTAAATTATAAAAAGACAATAACATCAATTCATATAAACGAAGAAGGATAGAGGTAAGTTAATGGCCAACGAACTTGAGATAAAGAAACAAAAGCTGGATGATCATCTGATCGTAGAGCTTTATGGAAATATTGACGAAGATTCAAACTTCGAAACGCTCACTAAACTAGATGTCAAAATAATCACGTTTGATTTTGATGGTATTAAAATGATTAATTCATGTGGAGTTAGAGATTGGATACAATTTATTGAAAAAATTCCAGCTGATACCAAAATTATATATAAAAAATGCCCTCAGATTGTGATTGAGCAAATTAATATGGTACATGGTTTTATTCGAAAAGGTGCGAAAATCGATTCCTTCTATGCCCCCTATTACTCTGAAGATAAAGACGAAGTCATAAAGGTCTTGCTCAAGTCAGAAGACGTGAAAAAAGCTAAAGCGCCTGAAATCAAGGACCAGGAAACAGGAGAAGTATTAGAGTTTGATGCAATAGAAGCGCAGTACTTTAACTTTTTGAACCAGGCCGAAGGCCAATAAGTAAAGAAGAGAATATGACCGAAATAAATGATAAAGAATTTAAAATTTTAGATACCCTATTTGAAGCTGCTCTTGTTTTAGGTAAAAAGGGTGAAATAAAGTATTATAATCATCATTTTAGCGTCCTCACCCACTGCTCCCCCAGAATAATTAATAAAAATAGATCAGCTATCACAAATATTTTACAGTTTTCAAACTTCGACTTTCACGAGTTTTTTAAAAGTGCTCAAAAAAGCAATCAGGTAATACTGAGTGAGGAATTAAAAGTTTCACTTCCTCAGTCAAACAATGAAGAAATTGACTTAGTACTTAAATTTACACCAATGCAAGAAGGTCACTACTTACTGACAATTAATGATATAAGTATCGAGAAAAAACTTTATCGAAAATATAAGGATCAATTACAAGAGTTAAAAGAGACCCACGCACAAATACTTCAGGCAGACAAACTTGTAACGATTGGTGAACTGACAGCAAATATCTCACATGAAATAAGTAATCCTCTAACAATCGCAAGTGGTAACACTGAGCTTATTGAAGTCTTGTTAGAAGATCTCAGCAATGATGTTCAAGATAAGGAATCACTCGAGATAATTCAAACGAGTGTACAAGACATTAAAGACTCTCATCAAAGAATAAATGACATTATTAAGAATATGAAAACTTTCCTACATCAATCCGAGGATTCAAAAGATTTTCATAAGCTTGAAGATGTTTTTAACTCTGCTATAACATTTATTCAAAACAAGCTTAAGCGCTCGCCGAAAGATATAAATATAGAGATTCAATCTAGCGCAAAAATGACTTTGATAAACAAATTAAAAATCGAACAAGTCATTATTAATCTTTTAAAAAATAGTATTGACGCAATAAATGAAACTAGTAAACCTGGACCACACAAAATTCAAATTAATATTTCAGAGACTGAGAATAATAATATGGTCTACTTTGATATAATTGATACTGGCGATGGTATTCAAGACTCTGAAAAAGAAACATTCTTCACTCCCTTTTTTACAACAAAAGAAATTGGAGAAGGCACAGGTCTGGGTCTCGCCATATCTAAAAAAATAATGCTCGCTCATAAGGGAGATCTTTATTTCATTAATAATCCACATGGTGCCCATATTAGAGGCGAGCTTCCAAATGCCGAGATTATGAGTTTTACTGAAAACGAAATCTTACATGGACAAGCAAAAGAATCTAAAAGCATTAGAGTTATGGCCATAGATGATGACCCTAAAATATTAAGTCTTATAAATTCACAGCTTGGACAGGAAGGCTATGTCTTCATTGGCTCATCACACCCTCAAGATGCTTTAAAAATCATACAAGATCTCAACGTTGATGTTCTTCTTGTCGATTGTATAATGCCAGAGCTAAACTCCACACAGTTTACTCAAGAAATAAGATCATGGAATAAGAAAATACCTATTATCTATATATCGTCTGTAGACAATCGTCGAATCTATCTCGAAGATAAATACAAACTTAATATAACTGATTTTCTTGAAAAGCCTTTTAACCGAGAAGAATTGATAAAGAAAATTCGGCAAGTAGTTTCCCAGACGAAGCAGGAGGAGGAATAGTGACACCTCTTCAAGCCCCAGAAACAAAACCTTCAGTGCTCATTATCGATGATGAACCAAAAATATGTATTCTCATAAAAAAGTTTTTAGACCAATCAAAGCTATTTAAGAATGTCGTTATTGCAGAATCTGTCAGTATTGCCTTAATGAAAATTAGAAATGAAGATTTTGATTTAGTCATTGTTGATTACAATTTGCCAGACAAGAAAGGAACTGACTTTATCGATATAGTTTCGAAAAGTATAAAATACCGTAAGGTTAAATTCATCTTAATATCTGGTTATCTTGATAATCGATCAATGATGGATGTGATAAACGTCGGAATAAAAAATGTTCTCGTAAAACCTTTTACTCGAACGGCCTTAATAGAAAAAATCTGTAATGTGATGAACTTGAAAAATACAAAACTCTAAGAATTTAAATTTGAGTAATCCCAGATTGATCAAAGTCGCACTCGGCCTTAATTGGTCTGAAGTTGGACATTCTAATTCTTTGAAAGCAAGTCTGACAATTATAGCTTTCGCTTAACAGGGGTCCGCTTTCTTTCGCAGCAACTTTTACCACTCCCGAGCTCTTTACACTAAAACTACAATCAAC
Organism: Bacteriovoracaceae bacterium; assembly: GCA_007116425.1. Classification (GTDB taxonomy): domain Bacteria; phylum Bdellovibrionota; class Bacteriovoracia; order Bacteriovoracales; family Bacteriovoracaceae; genus SKIL01. The sequence continues at coordinate 7,427 of SKIL01000371.1, forward strand.
ATCCGAGCTTTCGACAATATCAAAACTTGACTGTTCAAAGTGATCTAGAACACGACGAAATTTAGATTTTAAAAAATCTGTATTCATTTCAAAAAGATGCTTTCTTAAACTCTCTCGCTGAGGAGAAAAAATATTCGCAAAACTCGCTTGCGAGAACACCATAAATACAGAAATTAACAAACTTCTTTTTACCATACTTGGATTGTATTCTATTTTAACGATAAAGCAATGACCCAGCGCGCACTTCAATAATTATAAATATTTCCAACGGTTTACCGTATACATTAAAAGAGTTAGCCTATTGTTTTATATTTTTTTTGGCAAGGAGAAATCATTATGGCAAATGATAAGAAAAACTTTGGAACAAAAGCGCTCTGGTCTGGTGAGGAAGGTCCATTTGCTACCAATGATATTACCCTTCCAATTCACCACAGTGTGACTTTTGGCTATGAGGATATAGACGAATGGTTTGATGTTGCACTTGGAAAAAGATCTGGTCATATCTATTCGAGAAATACCAACCCTACAGTAAGACCACTTGAAGAAAAAATGCGAGAGCTAGATGGGGCCCAAGAGGCCACAAGTTTCTCTACCGGTATGGCGGCCATCAGCAATACCCTTTTTACTTTTCTACACCCTGGCGACAGAGTTGTGGCCATAAAAGACACTTATGGTGGAAGCAATAAAATTTTTATCGAATTTCTTCCAAAGATGAAAGTTGATGTGTGTCTTTGCGATACTCTTGATTTTGAAGCAATTGAAAAAGAAATAGATAAAGGCTGTAAGGTTGTCTACCTTGAAACACCTACCAACCCAACGTTAAAGATTGTTAATATTCCAAGGCTAGCAAAAAAGGCCAAAGAAGTAGGTGCCATAGTTATAGTTGACAATACTTTCGCGACACCAATCAATCAAAGACCTCTTGAGCTTGGTGCGGATCTCGTTGTCTACAGTGCAACGAAGTTTCTAAACGGCCACTCTGATGCTATGGGTGGAATTCTATGTGGAAATAAAGCACTTGTAGATGAAGTCTTTCACTATAGAGAGATAACAGGAGCAACACTTCACCCCCACTCTGCCTATATGATTCTTAGAGGTCTAAAAACGTTAGAGCTACGAATAATACGACATAATGAAAACGCTATGAAGGTGGCACAGTTTTTAAAGGCCCATCCTAAAGTTTCAGAAGTTTACTACCCAGGGCTTGAAACTCATATAAATCATGACGTTGCGAAATCTCAAATGGACGGTTTTGGTGGCATGTTAAGCTTTTCACTAAATGGAGACTTTGAGGCGGTAAAAAAGCTTATTCCACATATCAAGTATGCTCATAAGGCCGCGAGCTTAGGCTCAGTGGGAACACTTATTGGGCCCCCAAGAACAACAAGTCATGTAGAGTTAACAGCAGAAGAGAGAAAGCAAGCAGGAATACCGGAAGGACTTGTTCGCTACTCGGCAGGAATTGAAAACTCCGAAGACTTGATTGCTGACCTCAAGCAAGCTCTAGATAAAATTTAGATTTTTTGTCCAATCATAAAAAGTGAATCGCCCGGAGCGCACCATGCTTTCGGGCGATCTGCTAAAATATATCCGTCAACTTGAGAATAAACTTTTTCAACAACCGTTTCACAGCTCTCGATTGAATGAACCAAACCTACCAACTCACCTTTCTTCACACTGTCTCCAAGTTTAAATAAAGGCTCAAAAACACCTGTTGTAGAAGGACGACAAAAGCACTTCTCACTAGGAACCTCAAAGAATGTCGTATCATAATTTTGAAGATGAGATTTAAATGCTTCAATCTCAGGAATGAAACCGAAGAAATGCAAAAGTCTAATTAGTCCATTATGAGCAACCTGCATTCCATCTAGGTTAACCTTGCCACCACCGCGAAGTTCAGTTGTTAAAAATAATTTCCCTAATCCCTCAACATAAGTATCAAGCATCCCCGTAGCGTCAATCTCTTCTAAAATAATTGCATAGGGTGCGCCAAAGGCCTTTAGGGCCGCTTTCGTTTTTTCTCGCATAGAAGCGTCTGAAAGATTATGCATTAAAATTGAGGGAACAAAATCTAAGGAGTTACCACCAGAGTGAAAGTCAAAAACGACATCAACTTTAGGGATTAGAAAATTCATTATATATTGAGCAATTGAAGGTGTAACGCCCTCTAGATGTTTAGAAAAACTTCTATTAAGATCGCGACCATCCAATGGCGAAAGTCTTTGAGAACTCTTCATTGCGGGTATATTCATGACGGGAATAATAATGAGTTCACCTTTATAATCAACATCTTTAGACTCAATCATTTCCGCAAGATTTCGAAGTGCAATCGGACCTTCAAACTCATCACCATGCGCCCCTCCTGTAAACAGGAGGCGTGGTCCGGCCTCACCTGACTTAAAGTAGATAATGGGAATTGGAATCACTCCCCAAGCTGAGTCATTTCGAGGACAGGGAATATAAAAATGGCCACGTTGTAACCCCTCATGTCCAAACTTAATATCGCACTGTATCTCGCTCACATTATCTCCTTATTCATTTTTTATAAATAACTGACGAGGAGTATTCTTAAAAAACGACTCTACTCCATCTTCAGTCACTCTAAAGGTTTCAGATATCCCCATCATAAGAGTGTCATTCTCAATTCCAACCAACCAAGGGATAAAGTGAAAGGTCATATTCTTTTGCAGGTATGTACTCTCACCTGGCTTAATACTTAGAATCTGACCTTCATCCCAACTAGGAGCAAAGGCAAGGCCTATTGAATAACCTGTTCTGGTAATACATCTCCCACCTGATTTCGTTCGGTCTAGAACACTTCTTACGGCCATATCTAAATCACTTACTGTAATCCCTTCTCGAATAATATCCATCGCAACATCAATTGCTTCAAGAACCGTAGACTCACCATCTAGAAGTGATTGTGGTGGTTTTCCAGTGTATACAGTTCTCATCATGGCCGTATGATAGCGTTTAATACATCCACCAATTTCAAGAAATACACATTCGTTAGCTTGAATTTGTCTTCCTTCCCAAGTTGCATGACCGATATTGGTTCTTGGACCAGATGTAATATAAGGAGCAACAGCAGGATACTCACCACCTGCTTTATACATGGCATAGTGAACTTCAGCTGCAATATCATTCTCACTTAATCCAACTTTCACGGCATCGACACCGGCCTTCATTCCGGCCTCTGTTGCAATTGCAGACTTTCGCATAATTTCGATTTCAAAATCTGACTTTACAATTCGACCTTCTTCTACAATTCCAGAGCAGTCATACAAATCTTGACCAAGAAAAGTGTTTTTGAATCGATCTTGTTGATAATGCGGGAAAAAATAGCAATTAACTTCGTAGCCAATGTTTTTATTCTCAACTAGGCCAAACTCTAATAGTGAAGAATGAAGAATTTGAATGGCATCCCCCGTATCAGTATAAGGCCTAGTTATTTCCACCCATGTTCGTGCATGAACATTACTTTCTTCTAATAATCGAGTGATCATAAAAGCATCTTTTTCAAGTGGAACAATAATTGATTGAAAGTATGAGTAACCAGTCGTCTGATATCCCGTAAGATATGTGATATTTTCCGGCTCTGTGATAATCACAACATCTAAGTGGCGCGCCTTCATTCTCTCACGCAGTTCATCCAGTCTTCTTTGGTATTCTTCTACTGGAAATACGAGATGATCATAGTTTTTCATAAAACTCCTTTAACTAAAAAAATAGTCCAAAGAATAGTCTACTCGCTATTTTACTTTTGACAAACAGACGAAGAAACCGACAAAAAAGAACAAGATTAAATCAACTAAAATGGCGATAAAATAAATTCATTGCCCCCATCAAAACGCCAACAACACCTTGCCCTGGAAAAGTAGTGTCGCCAATTTGAAAAACATTTTCCAATCCAGTTTTAGAGGATGGATAGCGAAATATTGACTTTCGCATATCATGAGGAAGGCCACCGACACAGCCTTGGTGGCGAGAAGTAAACTTTTCAAATGTTTTTGGATCCCCAATTCCCGTATTTTCCAATTCTATACATATTGATCCAAAGTAATTTTTAATCACTTTTTGAAACGATTCATCCCAATAAGCTTTTAGGCCGGCCTCACCTTCTTGTGCCAAGAGTTTTGAATATTCCGACAAGTCGATATGAGTAGAGATACTTAATGTCCTATATCCACTCCTCACCTCATTTTCACCTCGCAAATAGTCCTTAGCTGCACTAAGAGACAAAAAGCAAGAATCTGAAGATTGCCCTTTAAAGCGACCATATGAATCTTGATGGACTTGGTGGTAAAGAGAGCCGAAGTCTGTTTCAATTTTTATTTTATAATAACCAGTCAAAGCACCCCAAACAGGTGGGTTCAATCCTGCTTGGCGAGTGAGGACTGAAGGGTTGAGGTGTTTAAGAAGTATTTGTGTGTTCCACAAAGGTAGAGTACTTACGATTTTACGAACTCGTAAAGTTTCACCTTTGTCAGTTTCAACAATATAACCCGAGTCATCACTCAATTGATTGATACTTACAACTTTGTGATTAAATCGGATATCGCCACCAAACTGCTTAATTTTTTTTACAATCGACTTTGAAAACTCTCCCATTCCACCACTAGGATACCAAGTATCCATATTATAACTTAGACCCATTACCCCTACGATTGCAGGGGCCTGATCTATCGTATTTTGGGCAGAGATCATAAGAAGTTCATTTAAAAATTTTTTATACTCATTTGTTGTAAGTAAAGTAGAGAGGAAGTATGACTCAAAGTTTCTTAAACAAAGCGGTAAAACCGAAAGTTTATCTCCAATATGAGTAAACCCTAATTTTTTAAGATCATTTAAATTTTGTGGAGGATAATAGCGCGAAGAGCTTGTCACTTTCCAACAAGTTTCATTATTTGCCTCAATTTGGTTCCAGAGATCGTACACAGAAACATTTTTAAAGACTCGCGATTGCTCTTCAATCCAATCCAAGCGATTGCAAAATCGCTTAATCTTTTGCCCTTGAGTTGAAATAACGACGCCTGGATCAATATGAGTAAGTTCTATATCTAGGTCTACCTGATCAATAAATTGCTTAAGCGGCCCATTAAATGCCATGCCTGAAAGTGTCGTGGCCCCGACATCAAAGCTCATTCCCTTAGATTTAAAAAAACTAGCGCATCCTCCAGGAAGAGAGTGTGCCTCCAAACAAACAAAATCATGACCTGATTGGGCCATCAGTGCAGAAAAAGCAAGCCCTGAAGCACCAGCACCAATGACCAGAGTATCAACAAAATTTTGAGACATCACATACCTTTTAACGATTCATTCAACCATCTTAAAACATTTTATGCCTAAACATTTAGTCATACTTGTCTTTATTAAATAAAGTCTAAATAGATTTAAACTAACACAAATCACGGCCGATAGCAAAAAACTATTAGCAAGGAGAGCGCCGAATTAAGAGTTATCCTGCTTCCCACTTCCTTTAAAAAAAGAGTAATCTTGTTCTAATTAATTCAGGAGAAAAAGCATGTTTATCAATCAGAATCAATATTCTGAATCTTCGCATTGTGGAGTTGGACTACTTGTTTCACTAAAAGATCAAAAAACAAACAAAACGTTAAAACAGGGACTATTAGGCCTAAGAAATCTTGAGCATCGCGGTGGTGCTGACTCTTTCGGCAATGGAGATGGGGCCGGAATTATGACTGCGATTCCAAGAGAGTTTTTTGGAATTGATAAAGATTATGCGATCGCCTGTATCTTTGCACCAAGGAAAGAGAGTGAGCTAAAACTGTCTTTAAGCGTTTTTGAAAAGACTTTCGAGCATTACGGCCTCAATATCGAATCTTATCGTGATGTCCCTATAAATCCAGACGCTCTTGGCCCTCAAGCAAAAAAAAATATCCCAACCATCCTACATGCCTTTATTAAGCGACCGATACACTGTCGAACCAACGCATCCTTTGATGAAATCCTCTATCAAGCAAAACAGATGGTCAGAACAAAGCAAAAACAAGCTGGGATCACAAATAAGTTTTTCTTCACTTCATTATCTTCACAAACAATTGTTTATAAGGCCCTTGCCACGAGCGCACAACTTGAAGATTTTTATCCCGACCTCAAAAGCTCTAAATTCAAAACAAATTTTGCACTCTTTCACAGAAGATTTAGTACAAACACACTTCCAAGCTGGGATAAAGTTCAACCCTTTCGCTTGATTGCCCACAATGGTGAAATCAACACGATTGAGGGAAACAGGGCCGCAGCAATTTCCAGAGAGATGGCGATTGGCCTACGCAAAGACCAGCTCATCACTCATCTTGGTAGTAGTGACTCTGGAAACCTCAATGGAATGGTTGAAGCTTTAAAGTATCGTAGCTCTATACCGCATATCAATGAAGTCTTGGCCATCATGATTCCACCGGCCCAATCAAAAAATGATTCGAGCTATTTTCACTTTTGGTCAAGAGCAATGGAGCCTTGGGATGGCCCAGCACTTGTGGCCTACTGTGATGGCAAAAGGATTGGTGCAAGGCTTGATCGAAGTGGTTTCCGACCATGCCGCTGGCATAAAACTAAAGATATGTTTTATTTATGCAGTGAGGCCGGCGCATTTGAAATTCCACCAGAGCAAATTAGTGCTCAAGGAGAACTGTATGCAGGAAGAAGTGTAAACATACATACCCACAAGGGAACTATTGATTTTAATAATCCGAATAAATCACAAGAATACCAAGAGGCCATCTTTGATCCAAGACTTAAAAAAGTTGAATTCAGCGGACCAAAAAATACGAACACCTCCCTCCTTGAGCACAAAAATCTTTTTTATTACACCAAAGAAGATTTAAACAAAGAGCTCTTCCCTATGATAAAGAATGGAACTGAGCCAATTGGATCAATGGGTGATACTGCAAGAGTGAGTGCTTTGTCAGATATAGAAAAATCAATCTATTATTACTTTTATCAAAACTTCGCACAGGTAACAAATCCTCCTCTCGATTATATTCGAGAAAGTATGGTCACTGATATGGAGGTGATCCTAGGAAGAAAACCAAACATCTTTGGTCCCAAAGAACTTATCCCCCCACCAAAGGCCTTCTCTCTTTCTGGCCCTGTCATCAGTTTAGGCCAACTCGAAAGTATTATTGATTTGGCAGCAGCAGACGATAACCCATCTCTCAGAACTCATACGATAGATATCTGCTTTGATCGAAACTTATCGGTAAAAAGTTTTCAAGAGGAAATCACAAATAAGGCAAATGAAGCAGTTAAGGCGGTTCAAAATGGTCGTTCTCTTTTAATTTTAAGTGACAGGAAAAGTTCATTTTCTCGCCCTCCCATTCCGGCCATTCTGGTGATGCGTGCTGTTCAGTTAGCACTTTCAAATAAAGGAATTCGTCTGAAGGCCTCTCTTATTGTCGACACAGGGGAAGTCCATAATGCACATCAAGCAGCAGTCCTCATCGGTTTTGGAGCAAGTGCGGTGTGTCCCTATCTCGCACTTAATATTGCGAGATACGAAAGCATACCAGGGATAGAAGATCTAGATAAAGACCAACGAGAGAAAAATCTCATTAAGGCCCTAGAAGGAGGCATAATGAGAATTATGGCCAAAAGAGGAATATCCGTTATAAGAAGTTATCAAGGTGCGGAACTCTTTACAATTATCGGGCTACAAAAGGATATAACAGAGAACCTTTTTAGCAAACACCCTGTGATCCTAGGTAGAATCGGCTTCAAAGAAATACACGCAAGTATTTTAAACAAAACAGAGCAGACAAAAAACGGTGAAATCCCTCATACATTCATCTACAAAGAACATGCTGGCGGAAAAAAGGGTGAAAAACATGCACCAACGGCAAAGCATGCACGAACAATACACGAAATTCTACAAAACGATGACAAAGATCAAGCTCTCAAGGATTGGCTGAAATTCTCAAGTGATCTTCATCAAGGTCCATTACAAATTCGCGACCTTTATTCACTAAAGGCCGAAAAGAAACTTCCAATCGAAAACGTTGAATCGATTGCAAACATTCTTCCAAGATTTGGGAGTGGCGCTATGAGCTTTGGTTCTATTAGCGCTGAAACCCAGAGAGACTTAATCCTTGCCTTTCGAAAAGTTAAAGGCCGCTCAAACAGTGGTGAAGGCGGAGAAAATCCTTATTACTATACTGATTTTATTACTGCGAGTATTAAACAAATAGCTTCGGGAAGATTTGGAGTAACAGCAGAGTATCTAACTTTAGGTCACGAAGTTCAAATTAAAATGGCCCAAGGAGCAAAACCAGGAGAAGGCGGCCAACTTTTAGGTCCTAAAGTTAATAAAGATATTGCATTTGCGCGACACTCAACCCCTGGTGTCGGACTCATCTCTCCCCCACCTCAGCATGATATTTATAGCATTGAAGACCTCAAGCAATTAATTTATGAAATCAAGCAACTCTCTCCAACTTTAAAAGTCAGCGTAAAACTTGTTTCAGGCCATAATATTGGGGCGATAGCCCTTGGTGTTGTCAAGGCCGGCGCAGATGCGATCCTAATATCTGGAGGAAGTGGTGGAACTGGTGCCGCGAGTTTAATGTCGATGAAATATACGGGTCTGCCATGGGAAATTGGACTCATGGAGGTGCATAAACTTCTCTCGGAGACAGGCCTAAGGGATAGAGTAAAACTACGAGTTGATGGCGGAATAATAACTGGTTCCGATATCATTAAGGCAGCATTACTTGGTGCAGAAGAGTTTGATTTTGGAAAAATGATCCTTATATCTCAAGGCTGTATTATGGCCAGGATTTGTGAGAAAAACACATGCCCAGCAGGAATTGCAACTCAAGATCCAAAGTTTAAAAAACGCTACAAAGGTGAAGTTCAATCGATAATCCGACTGCTTGAATTAATTGCCGAAGAGGCCAGAAGTCTTTTAAGTGAAATCGGATATTCAAAGATACAAGATATCATTGGAAGAAGTGACTTATTGGGCCCAAATAAAAGGCACTCATCTCTCATAAAAAAACTCGACCTCTCTTATTTTAAAATGGAAAACCTTGCTCTCAAGAGTCATTCAAAAGAAACACAAAATCAAAAGGAACAACACAATAAACTCAACAAAAAAATTCTTGATGATTATAAATCCCAAAAATTGCGCTCAAACTACCCTATAAAGTCACTCGATCGGGCAATACCAGCAGGGCTAAACGGCCATCTCGCTAAAAATAAAATCTCCGCCAGACAAAACTCACAACCCTACCTTCCTCCCAATATAAAATTAAAATTTACGGGCAGTGCGGGCCAAGGATTTGGAGTTTTTCTTGAAGAAGGAGTCCATATAGAACTTATTGGTGAGGCCAATGACTCTGTCGCCAAAGCGATGTCCGGAGGAAGCTTGGCCATTCGAGCAAATCCTAAGTCACAATTTCAAGACTCTGAATATGTTTTGGCCGGAAATGTGTGCCTATATGGTGCTACCGGTGGAGAACTCTTTATTGCAGGCATGGCAGGAGATCGTTTTGCTATCCGAAACTCCGGAGCTCTTGCGGTTGTAGAGGGAGCAGGTCTTCACGCTTGCGAATATATGACCGGAGGAACTGTTATCTTACTAGGAAAGGCCCTTAATAATATCGGTGCCGGAATGACTGGAGGTACTCTTTATACACATAAACAAAACTCTGAAGCAATTAATTCCGAGTACTTAAAGGAGTCACCGATTCAGCTAGCAGACCAAGAATTTTTACTCAAGTCACTTCAAAAGCATCAAGAGCTTACAAATTCTTCAAGAGCAAAAAAATATCTTGATGATTTCGACAACTTCATAGAGGATATGCACAAATTTAGCCCCGTATAGATAGGACTTTGAAATGATCAGTACACAAGATATCAGCATCACCTTCGGTGGAAGAAAACTCTTTGAAGATGTAAATATCAAATTTACTCCCGGAAATTGCTATGGCCTGATTGGGGCCAATGGTGCAGGAAAATCAACTTTCATCAAAGTTCTTTCCGGAGAAATTGAACCTCAGGCCGGTCAAGTCTTTATCACACCAGGTGAACGACTCTCTATTTTAAAGCAAGATCACTATGCCTATGACGAGCATGAAGTCTTAAGTACCGTTATGATGGGAAACCAGCGCCTGTATCAAATTATGCAAGAAAAGGATGCCATCTACGCAAAAGAAGACTTCTCGGATAAGGACGGAGTAAAGGCCTCAGAACTTGAGGCAGAGTTCGCTGAAATGAATGGTTGGGAAGCTGAGAGTGAGGCCGGAATTTTACTCGCAGGACTTGGTATTGGTACAGATTATCATCATAAAAAAATGAAAGATCTAACAGGTCCTGAAAAAGTTAAAGTTTTACTTGCTCAGGCCCTATTTGACTCTCCCGATATTCTTCTTCTGGACGAGCCAACAAACCACTTAGATATAAAAGCAATTCAATGGCTCGAAAATTTTATTCTCGACTTTAAAAATACCGTCATTGTTGTTTCTCACGACAGACATTTCCTCAATAAAGTTTGTACGCATATTGCAGATATTGATTTTGGTAAAATTACGACTTACGCCGGTAATTATGATTTTTGGCGCAAATCAAGTGAGCTTGCTCAAAGACTCAAAAGTGACCAGAACAAAAAAGCTGAAGAAAAAGCAAAAGAGCTTAAGGCCTTTATCCAAAGATTTAGCGCAAACGCCTCTAAATCAAAACAGGCCACATCCCGCCAAAAACAACTTGAAAAACTTGAGCTTAATGACATGCCTGTTTCGACAAGAAAGTACCCTTATGTCGAATTTAAACAAAATAGAGAGGCGGGGAAAGAGGTCCTTAGAGTTGAAAATATCAGTAAAACAATAGAAGGCGAAAAAGTTTTAGATAATATTAGCTTCACTCTCAATAAAGGTGACAAAGTCGCCCTAATTGGGCCAAACGATCACGCTCTTTCGACTTTACTCGAAATTCTCTCTGGAGAATTAGAACCAGATAGCGGAAAGGTAGAATGGGGCGTGACAATTACAAAATCATACTTTCCTTCAGACAACTCCAAGTATTTTGACGTAAGGCCTCTCTCTCTTGTTGACTGGCTAAGGCAGTATTCTCCAGACCAAGACGAATCATTTGTTAGAGGCTTCCTCGGCAAAATGCTCTTCTCTGGCGAGGAAGCACTCAAAAAAACCAATGTCTTATCTGGGGGTGAACGAGTAAGGTGTATGTTATCTAAAATGATGCTGAGTGGGGCCAATATGCTTCTTCTAGATGGACCGACTTCTCACCTTGACCTAGAAAGTATCACCTCAGTTAACGAGGGGCTTATTCGCTTTAAAGGAACAACTATATTTACCTCACACGACCACGAGTTTATTCAAACTGTTGCCAACCGAATAATTGAAATTAATAGTGGTCTTGTAAATGATAAATATACGACATACGACGAATATATGGGGTTTCACTAAGCTTCAACGCGACCTTGGAAAAACCTCTGAACAAGTGGCAGGTCAATTCCTTGCGATTGAAAGTGCTTTTTTAAATAAAGCTTATCAACCTCATTATTTGCATCAACTCTAATGACCGCGCAAACAAAACCTTTTAGTAGAGCAAAATACCAGGTCTTCGAATTATCAGAGCAAAGTTCTTGGAGGTTTGGCCGTTGGACCGATTTATTGCCAAAGGCCGACCCTAAAAGTGATGAAGAAAGATCACTTTGAGGCATATAATTTTCATCAATGATATCTTGTAAGGCCTGCCGATCTGAACTCAAATTAAGGTCACATGCATCAAAACTTAGGCCACAATTTTTCAAAGTTGTTCCATAAGGGCAATGTAGACAATTACTCTTACAACAACTCCCACGATTCTTGTAATACTCACTGGTAAAAATAGTGTTTCCATCCTTATCAATATAAGAAAGCTCACTCATATCTCAACACCCACGATGCACCACACAACTCACAAACATTTACTTTTAAGCTGATATAGATCATAAATTTATTAACTAATATTTACTACATTGAGCATGAACCAGTAAACAGTCATTTCGAAATAAGGAGCCACTCCCATGAAAAAACTAATTTCTCTATTAACCCTTCTAGCAATCACAGTGGGATGTACAACTGCAAGTATAAGAGAAGAGGTAGAGCGCGAAAAAGCAGAGTTTGCTAAGGTTTATGACCGCGCAGAAATGATAGATCGCTCATATGAAATGGTTGCTAAAAAAGACGACCTGCCTCAAGAAAGGCGAGACGCTTTTGCAGAACTTACGGCCCAAACATATCAGCGAGTCCAAGAGCTCAATAAGAATATTAATATGTCGAAACTTGTCCTATTTAGAAATCTACTTTCAGAGGATTCAGATCAAAGAAAAATCGAGTACCTGACAAATGAACTCAGAGAGTACAATGATAAAAAAATTGATATTATGATCGAGGCCTTCTTTAAGGCCGAAATGATTCTTGGAAAAGAGTTCTTAGAGCCGATGATGCACGATCGCTTTCACCACTTCTGGTTCGAAGAGTTCGCCGACAGACAAGAGGACCGATAGCAATGAGGGGAGACTTGCTCCCCTCTTTTCATTCCCCCCCATTGAATTTCTTTTAAAACCACTTAAACTAAGAATATCTTACGATTTTTAACCTTGGAGTTTAAGTGGACTCTTCTTTGATTAATTCGCTTTTTAATATCATCACA
>SKIL01000170.1 GCA_007116425.1 Bacteriovoracaceae bacterium
CAAAACTTATTGTCCTCAGCATTTAATTGGCAAATCTCTAAAACTTTTTCAGGAGCCCCTTTGATGAGAATTTTTGTTCCGTCTTCAAATTGATTGAGTGTCGCCATATAGCGGTTCTCTGAAGTAAATGGAATATGGTCAAGTCGAGTATATTCTTGATTGAGTTTATTGGCATAAAGGTCTGCTTTGTGACCAGCAATTATTAGGGCCCCTTCCATGGGATCGCCAGATACCTTGACTTGCTCTTCTATGATCTTGACTTGGGCATCACTGCATAAAATTGATGACTTGATTAAAAGTTGTAGGCCTTTATACTCAGAGGGTTCGATAACCTCATCATCTAAATGAAATTCTCCTTTAGAAGAGAGGCCTTCTCCGCTTACTTGAAACGATTTCTTAGGTGTGGTGATAGTTTGTACCATCATTTCATTTCTTGTCAGCGTACCTGTTTTGTCTGAGCAAATAGTAGAAACAGATCCAAGAGTTTCCACTGCTGGCAGTTTTCGAATAATCGCTTTTTGTGAGGCCATTCGCTGAACACCTATGGCAAGGGTGATCGTCAGGATGGCGGGAAGCCCTTCGGGAATGGCCGCAACAGAAAGGGCGACTGCCGCCATGAAGCTTTCTGTAATCCCAAACTCTCGCAGAATATAGGCAAAAATAAAGACGAGTGAAGAGAGAAAAATGATGGCAACCGTAAGCCATTTTGAAAATGTGTGCATTGCTTTTAAAAGCGGTGTTGTCATTGCTTCAATATTTGAGATCATGGTGCTAATTTGACCAATTTGTGTATCTTTACCAATGGATGTAACAACACCTTTTGCATGGCCACTAGTTACCAGCGTTCCCGAAAAACACATATTCGTTTGATCGCCAATTGAAGAGTCTGTGGGGACTTTTTCTATGTTTTTTTCAATTGGAACGGATTCTCCTGTTAGTGCCGCTTCCTGAGTTTGTAAGCCTTTGGCCTCAATAATTCTAAGATCTGCAGGAACTTTATCTCCGGCCTCTAAGATGACAATATCTCCAGGAACTAACTCTGTTGATTCAATTGTATCTCTTTCTCCTTCTCTGATGACAATGGCAGAGGGGGAGAGCATATTTTTGATGGCCTCTAATGCTTTCTTTGCTTTTCCCTCTTGAACAAAACCAATGATCGCATTAACAAATACAACACCCATAATAACGATAGAGTCAATATAGTGCTGCATAAGAGTTGTAATAATGGCGGCGACAATGAGAACGTAAATGAGAAGGTTGTGAAATTGTGCAAGGAAGTGAATCAAAGGGCCAGCGGATTTTTTTTCATCTAGTCTATTAGGGCCAAACTCTTGTTGACGCTTTTTTACTTCACTCAAACTTAAACCGGACTTCGATGTTTCGAGGCCGCTTATCACCTCATCTGATGAAATGGAATGCCATGTGTTTTTTGTTTTACTCATAAATAAAAACTTTCTTTTTCCAATCTTTCTCTATCATCAGGGTGAGCAATCTTAATAAGTTCTTGGGCCCGTTGCTTTAAGCTCTTTCCTCTTAGCGAGGCGACTCCAAATTCTGTAACAATATAATCTACATGGGCACGAGAAGTAACGACTCCTGCGCCGTCTTTTAGTTTTGCTACAATTTTAGAAGCACAGGATTTTGTTCTTGATGGCATCGCAATGATTGGCTTGCCTCCGGGAGAGAGGTACGCTCCTCTAATAAAATCGACTTGACCACCGACACCTGAGTAAATGCGTGGTCCAATAGAGTCGGCGCAGACTTGGCCTGTCAGATCGACTTCAATTGCAGAATTAATAGCGCAAACCTTCGGGTTTTTCATGATAACTCTAGGATCATTAATAAAACTCGCACTCATAAAATGCATAAGTGGGTTGTCATTAATATACTCATACAGTTCTTTGCTACCAACAGAGAAACTAGAGATAATTTTGTGTGGGTGAACTTTCTTATAGCGATTTGTAATGACTCCAGACTCAATAAGTGGAATAAGTCCATCAGAGAACATTTCTGTGTGAATACCTAAATCTCGATGATGGTGAAGGTTTGAAAGAACAGCGTTTGGTATTTCACCAATTCCCATTTGAAGAGTTGCTCCATCTTCGATTAAATTTGCTACATTCCTACCAATCAATTCGGAGGTTTCAGAGGGAGCAACTAGTTGGTGTGAGGGGATCTCGAAATCAATCTCTATAATTTGATCAATTTGTTCTCTTCTTAGGACTCCATCTCCATAAACTCGTGGAAGTTTGGAGTTAACCATAGCGATAGTAGACTTAGCGTTGTCTATAGCATCAATAGTCACATCGACTGCTGGACCAAGTGTGGTTAGGCCTCTTTTGTCAAAGCTAGAGACTTGGATGAGAGCAACATCTAGGTCGATTACTCTGTCTTCAAAAAGCCTTCCGATCTCACTTAGAAACACAGGAATATAACTAAGCCGACCTTCGGCCAGGGCCTTTCTGGCATTTTTACCAATAAAAAAACAATTGGTTTCAACATGATTTACATATTTCTCTCTCAGGTGAACAGCTTCCCCTTCAAGGTGAAGGTGGTAAAAGCGGACATTACTTATATTATTCTCGACTAAATAATCGCAGACCTTTTCAACTAGTGGAATTGGATTACAAGCGGCAGTGTGGAGAAAAATATTGGTATTACTTTTGATACGTTCAAACATTTAGTGTCTCTTTTTTATAGTTAGATATTGTCTAGTCAGCGTCTGGAATTATAGGTGTTTTTATTTCTAATGATAAGATGAATTATGAAAAATCAGGAAAGAGCGAAATTTAAATCTTTTCGTAGTGGTAGGGCCTCAAGGTTTGCTCATTTGGGGCAAGGTTTGTTAAACGCAGGAAAAGAGTATGCTAAAGTTAGATTCTCTGGTGATCTTGAGCGTAAAATGGGTCAAGTGAGAAGCGCTGCGGAAATCGTTCGAAAAATGGCAGAGCTCAAGGGAGGGGTGATGAAAATAGGCCAAATCCTCTCCATAACGGATGATCTTGTTTTGCCTCCAGAGGTATCTGCTGTTTTTAAAAGCTTACAAAAAGATGCTCCTTCGATGAGCATTGACGACATAAATCATGTCTTTAAAGAGTCGTTTAATAGGCTACCCCTTCAGGTTTTTAAAGAATTTAATTACACTCCGATGGCGGCCGCATCTATTGGTCAAGTACATAAGGCCACACTTCATAATGGTCAGAGAGTTGTCGTAAAGGTCCAGTACCCGCAAATTGACCAAGCGATACTAAACGATTTTAAAAATATAGATTTATTAGATCAAATATTTGGCCTTATTTTTAAATCTAAACCCGACCTCGAGAAGATTATTGGTGAAGTGAAAGCTTCATTAGAGCTAGAGTGTGATTATCATCATGAATTAGAGCGTGGTGTTTTTGCCTCAAAAGTTTTTGAAAAGGATGAGAGAGTTAGAATTCCGAAATTTTATCAAGAGTTTAGTGCTAAAAAAATCCTGACGATGGAGTACCTTCAAGGTGATACATTTGAGCAAACAAAACACTATTCTCAGGAGCAAAGAGACTTTCTTGGCCAGACTTTATTTGACTCATTTATGTATGGTTTATTCAACCATCATTTTGTTCATGCTGATCCTCAGAATGGAAACTATCTTTTTACCCCTAATCAAATTATTCTTCTAGACTTTGGCGCCACTAAAATTTTTGATAGTGAATTTATCTATGATCATGACCTTTTACTTCAGTCTCTTGAAAAAAATAATTTTGAACTTTATGAGCAGCAAATGGTTCACTTTGGTTTTTTTAACTCGTCTGAAAGAGAACTGATGAAAAGGCACTTTGAGATGATTAAAGAATTATATTATCCCTACACCTTAGAAGGCCAAAGACCAGTGGAAGATATAAATCCATTTGAGCAGGCGATAGATTTTTTAAAAAATATCAAAATTCGAGGGACCCGGTCCCCTCATCCCGACTTTTTCTACCTTGACCGTGGTCTACTCGGGCTCTATACAAAAATTAGAGGATGGAATGCTAAAATTGATTGGGTAAGCTCTCGAAATTCCTTGAGATCAGAGTTTGCTCAAAAAAGGTACGGCGCATAAATTCTTAAGTTTTCTTTGCATTGTAAACTCTCATCTATTATGCTCGCCTTTTAAAAAAAATGAGGTTTATTTGAGAGCCCTATCTCTATATATCTTTGCTATATTTTTTTTCTCTCTACCACACTCAAGTAAGGCTTGGAATTATCACTATGATAATTACGAAGTAGATGATTACTGGATGTTCAGAGAGAATAATGACCAGTTTTGGGCAACTCCTTATGAGCATTTATTCCCGTCCTCAAAATCATTGTTAAAGTTTAAGGGAACCGTGTGGGGAGACCCACATATTAGAAATTTTAGCATATGGCATGTGGACCAAAAGTTTCGGTTTGTTTACTCTGATTTCGATGACTCTGGTCACGGAAGCTATTTTTTAGATTTCCTGAGACTTTTTTCCAGTGTGGAGCTAAACCTTTTGGATCGCCAGCTCATCATTAAATCTTATATTCAAGGGCTCAGGCAGGAAGAACGACAGTTCTTAAATGAAATGCTCTCAAGCTATGATGACCTCAAACTAAAGCATGAGATCTTTCAGCAAAAGCACTTAAGTTCATATACTCAACTTTACAATGAGAAGCGACTCCTCAAGAAAAAGGCCGGAGTGAACTATCCTGTAGAAGCTAGTTTTATAAAAGAGTTCGAGCATCTGACTTCATTAAATGTATTAGATGCAACGAAGTTTTACCGGAAAAGAGGCGGCAGTTTTGGCTCTGAGAGAGTTTTGTTTATCGTTGAAGATGTACATCAACCCGAAAATTTTAATATCATCGAGTTAAAAGAGATACTAAAACCATCCACTCGCTTTCATGTCGTTCAAAATAGCGATGACGTTCAAAGGATTAATCAGATAATCAATAAAAGTTGGGAAGTGGATTTACAAAGCTTAACATCGGCAATTGAGATTGCAGATAAGAATTATATTATGCGCTATCGGATGTTGGATTATACAGATGTCTTACGAGACAGAATGAACTCTAGGAACTTAAAGCGGACAAACTCTTTTGCTTCATCTGCGGCCTATGCATTAGGCTTATTTCACTCGAGTCAAAGTGATTTCGATGACGCTTATATTCAGGCCCTTGAGCATGACCATAGTGAATTAACTCACCTTTTGTCTTCAATGAGTAGTTACTATCGACAAGGTCTAAAAGAGGCGTCTTCTCAGATTATTAGTCAAAGTGATCGCCTGCAATTTTATGGAGACTTTCGCTATCGACTTCAAAGACGTCAAGAAGAGGGAAAGAAAGCTCGTGCATTTCAGCACAAATTTCGCTTGCGAGTTGGTTTTGAGAAGATGCTCACTTCTCATTGGGGGCTGGGTGCTATGTTGCAAACAACTGAGGATCCTCGCTCTTCAAGTATAGACTTTGAAGACTTTTTTGAAAATAAACCGATTTATATTGGTCTTGCCTATGCTATTTATTCGAAACGTTGGCCTCAGGCGAATTTAAGACTTGAAATTGGTAAGACTGATAATCCCTTTGAAAATGTTGGAAGCTCTGAAATTTTATGGGATACCAGTATCAACCCTGAAGGCCTATCCATTTATTATGATTACGGCCCTATATATGTGAGAGGCGGTGCTTATTTATTAGACGAGAGATTTCGCAATAGACATGGAATTAATCAGAGAGATGTTAATGCTTTTGGTCTGCAATTAGGTCAGGATCTAAGAACAAGTGTATGGAGGCTACATTATGGCGTTGGAGCTCTTTTCTTTAGGGGTGTAAAAGGTCTTGATGTCGATGATACTTGGGAAGGGGATGCTCAGGGAAATTCAGTTAATAGTGAAGATGAGTTCTCCTATGACTATCGAAATTATGAAGCATATGCAGAGCTAAGAAGGCGCTTACCTCTATCAATTGAGATTGGAGTATTCTCTCATTA
>SKIL01000102.1 GCA_007116425.1 Bacteriovoracaceae bacterium
AAGGAATTTAAAAGCAGAACAAAGGTGAACAATGATATTTTTCTGAACATGACTCCCCCATTGAAAACTCCTTTAATTGATAGGATGTTTTATGGAGGATGTAAAAAAGTAATACCTACTATGAAAAAACTACAAAGTTTGGCCTTATTCAAAGCTTGTAAAATATCTTCTGTAGGCGGGTGATCGCATCTTAAACTGGGCCACAAGAACAGGATACATGACCTTATCTAGCCACTTAAAAGGTGTTTTAAATTCTATATCATCAAGGATTTCACTCTCACTTTCAGAAAGCTTTAAAACTCTATGTTTATGACGCCAAAAAACCAAAGGCCAGGGCAAAACTTTACCTTCATCAATAAAGTAATTCTCGCTCTCACTTTTTATTTCTTCTGTAATCACACTCACCCATCTCGTCTTAATAGGCCCAAGTCCGACTCTGAGATGGACCTCATTTCCTGGTGAGCTTCCATCAAAGCGATCCAAGTCTAGACCCATAACGGGAGGCTTGAGAGCTTCAAAAAGTTCTCTATCGAAGGCAGCAAAAACCCGGTCGTAATGACCGGGCACTTTTGTTCTTATACAAAAATTCATAGTTCTAATCCTAAAAACATTTTCGTTCAAAGTCTAAGCTTTTTCGAAAAGTCTCGTAAATGTTTAAGTTTATAAAAAGAAAGACGAAGAGATTAATTATTTAGAGAAGTTTTAAATTTCTAAGTAAGGTGGATTTCCAATTTTTTCAGGCACTTCATTTTTCCGAATTTCAATGATTTGGCCCTCTTTTTGAAGTGTTCAGTGGAAAGTAACGAGTTTGGTTTATAATTCTAAGGCAATGCAATCTCGCCGTTTATTGGAAGCCAAACAATTGTAAGAGAGTTCTGTGATGAAGAAAAGAGTTAACATTTTTACTATTCCACTTAAAACTCTAATAGGCTTTGGACTATGTTTTGCGATAAGTCTTTCGGCACCCATGGAGCTCAAATTCCTGAAAGCACTACTACAGACGAAACAGAGTTGAGAATCATAGGTCAAGATCCAGGCCCTGGTACAGGTCTTTGGAAGCCTGATTCATCTACCTATGTTTTTGATCGAAATTTAAGAAGCTCTGATACTCATGTGCCAGGCTGTATTGGAGATCAACGAAGTCACTGTCAATGGGCAAATGTCAGTGTGAGGCCTGGTGAGGTTTGGGCCATGCGATTCCCCTATGCCTCCAATGGTAGCTCTTTTCTTAGATTGTCGCTTGGTCTGGCCGAAGCTGGGGGCAATTTAGATCTAAGCAGGTTTGATATTGCTATTTCACAAAAAGTTGGTGACTTTAATGTGCCCTCGGCCTGCTCTTCATTTGAGGTTTCAGTAAGAAACTTCACCTTAGTTGATGACGAAGAGGGAACTCACCAGTTGGGTGACAATTTTTGTCGACTTGAGAGAAATACAATGTATTACGTAAACGTCCGCCCCGCGGCCGGAACTGCTTCTGCCTCTCAGTGCGGACGAGATAATCAAAGTCTTTGCAAGTTTCGTATTCAACAGACGATGCCAAGTAGTGTTTTTGCTGATAGTGGTGTAAATCAACATCGAACGGAATCTCCGAGTTCGAATGATTTACAAGACTCGCCACAAAATAACTCACAATCAACAGGGGCAAGAAGAGGTTTTAGACCCAGATTTGACTGGAGTACAGCTCTAAACTTAGATCAAACAAACACAAATCAAGATCAAAGTCATGAGGAACCACCTTCTGATCGAACTCCAACTCCTGAAAGCACTACTACAGGCCAAACAGAGTTGAGAGTCATAGGTCAAGACCCAGGCCCTGGTACAGGTCTTTGGAGGCCTGATTCATCCACTTATGTTTTTGATCGAACGAGGCGTGGATCAGATACAATGCTCCCCGGATGTATTCCTCCAAATGAACAACCTCACTGTCAATGGGCAAATGTCAGTGTGAGGCCTGGTGAAGTTTGGGCCATGCGGTTGCCGTTCGCCTCAAACGACAGTTCTTTTCTCAGCTTGGGAATTGCGCTTGCAGAGGCCGGGGCGAATCTGGACTTGAGCCGATTCGATGTGGCTATCTCGAAGGAGATCGGGAACTTTAATGTGGACGCCAAGTGTTCGGACTTCAACGTCTCTAAGGTGAACTTTACGATTGTGGACAACGTAGCAGGACAAACACGGTGGCCATCTTGTCGCTTGGAGAGAAATACAATGTATTACGTAAACGTCCGCCCCGCTGCCGGAACAGCTTCTGCCTCTCAGTGCGGACGAGATAATAAAAGTCTTTGCAAGTATCGTATTCAACAGTTTATGCCAAGTCGTGCTTTTGCTGACTAAATAGTGATAGCTTGAAGATTAAAGTCTAAATCTATCGACAATAGTCAGCATTCGTCTAAGTGGCTCAGCTGCTCCCCAAAGAAGCTGGTCACCAACAGTGTAAGCGTTTAGGAATTCGCCTCCCATACTTAACTTTCTCAAGCGTCCAACTGGAACATTCATCGTTCCCGTAACCTTAGTTGGTGTGAGAAGCTGGCGAGTACTTTCAGGATCATTTGGAACAACCTGCGCCCACTCATTTGATGAAGCGATAATCTCTTCGATTTCATCAAGTGGCACATCTCGCTTTAACTTTATAGTAAGACCTTGAGCATGGCATCTCATCGCCCCAACCCTTACACAAGTTCCATCCATAGGGACTCTATTACTTCCAGTGCGACCTAAAATTTTATTTGCCTCAACTTCTGCTTTCCACTCTTCACGTGTCTGGCCGCGCTCTACCGCAGAATCAATCCACGGAATCATGCTGGCAGCAAGAGGAACCCCAAACATCTCAGCATTTAAGGATGGGCTTCTTAACGTATCAATAATTTTTCGATCAAGATCAAGAATTGTATTTTTCGGATCGGATAAACAATCTTGTGACACTTGACCAAGTGTGTGCATTTGCGCGAGTAGTTCTTTCATATGTCTAGCGCCACCACCACTGGCAGCTTGATAAGTCATCGAGCTCACCCATTCAACCATATCTCGCTTAAACAGACCGCCAATCCCCATCAAAAGAAGAGAAACGGTACAGTTTCCACCAACATAAGTTTTTACTCCACTGGCCAATGAAGACTCAATGACATCAGAGTTAACCGGGTCTAAACAGATAACAGAATCGTCATCCATTCTTAAACTTGAAGCGGCATCAATCCAATAACCTTTCCATCCAGATTCACGAAGCTTTGAGTAAACTTTCTTCGTGTAGTCACCACCTTGGCAGGTGATAATTGATTCCATTTTTTTAAGTTCATTTATGTCAAAAGCATCCAAAAGTTTGTCACTGATGAGATCTCCACTCCATTCAGGAGCCGCTTGGCCTGCTTGAGAAGTCGAGAAAAAGGCCATCTCATAGCGCTTATCATCTCCCTCTTGTTTCATTCGATCTACAAGTACAGAACCAACCATTCCTCTTTGACCGATAAAACCTACTTTCATTTTTTGTGACATTGTCTATCTCCTTTGTACGAGTACGTTTTAGTGTATTTCTGCAATGATATCCCTCTCAAAAAGTCAGGTATGTAAAATTGAAAGAGTCAAGAACAGAATTCGTATACTTATTGCCTTTGTCTAGAAGTTTCTGTATCGTTTAGGAAAGACCTGAAGAGGTGCATCGATCAGGCAACCTTCTGGAGGACCAAAATCCGCAGAAAGAAGGCCATGGGATCGTATGCCGAAGTCAATTTAAGCTGTTTGGAGCTTTATTGGCTGGTTTTATGGGGAGAAGCCCAGAAACTGTCACTTAGAAAATGATTTTAAGTGGAGAGCTTTAGGTGAAACCCTACCCTGCAGGCCAGATAGGTTTTCTCCTGAGCTTTATTCTCCCATTTAATATCTATCCTTTTTTCAAGTGTCTCGACAGGACTGATGGCAGTGCGTTACTTTTGCTTTCATTAATATATCTGCTTGTTTAAAGAGGTTGAAGATGCAGACGTTGAGAAAAGAAATTCAGACAAATCAGGGGCAATCTATTGTTGTGGCCAAGTTTGGTGGCACTTCAATGGCAGACGAAGTGGCCATGCGAAGAAGTGCACAGGTTTCAATGCAAAGAAATGCGTCCATTGTAGTCGTATCCGCTACTGCTGGAACGACTAATCAGCTTTTAGAAGTGGCCAAAAATGCAATTGAATCCAAAGAGGCCCAAACAAATCTTCTTATCGATAAAATTAAAGCACGTCATTTAGAATTAGCTCATAAGCTTGAAGTAGCTGACCAAACCTTGGAGCAATTGAACGGCCTTTTTGAAGAGCTCGAAACATTAGCAAAAGGGATTTTACTATTGCGTGACTGTTGGCCAAAAACTAGAGATGGGCTGGTAAGTCTGGGTGAAAGAATGAGTTCACTTCTTTTTAGTGAATGCATGTCTCAGCTCTATAGCTCTCAGAATGAAACTCTAAAAAGCGTCGAACTTTTAGATGTTCGCGAGGTTTTGGCCACAGACGATCGCCACGAGCGAGCGCGACCAAACTTTAATAAAATTGAAATTCTTTGCCAGCAGCACTTAACGGCAAAGCTTCCTTCTACAGTTTTCGTGACACAAGGTTTTATGGGTCGTGGTCCTTCTGGGGCCACGACCACATTAGGTCGCGGTGGAAGTGACTACTCGGCCGCGATCTTGGCCTGGGGTGTGGATGCCGACGTCTTAGAAATTTGGACCGATGTGCCTGGGATAGCTACGACTGACCCTCGAATTTGCCCGAGTGCTCAAATTATTTCAGAAATTAGTTTTCAAGAGGCAGCTGAGCTTGCCACTTTTGGGGCCAAGATTTTACATCCAACAACCCTAGCACCTGCTGGGCAGAAGAATATTCCAGTTTTCGTGGGAAGTAGTTATGACCCAGACAAAGGTGGCACTTGGATTGTTTCGCAAATTGAAGATGAAAAAACACCACTAGTTAGGGCGTTGGCCATGCGAAAAGATCAAACTCTTTTAACCATCACCACGCCAAAAATGCTTCAGACGCATGGCTTTTTGTATCAGATTTTTAAAATTTTTAATGACTATCAAGTTAGCATCGATGCGATTACCACAAGTGAGATTTCTGTTGCTTTAACTCTCGATAAGACAGACGCCTCAAATGACGAACTTTTAGAAGAGTTAAAAAGGTATGCAGATATTAGTCTTGAACACGATCTTGAGCTAGTCTCTTTAATCGGAAACCGAATCAATCACACACCAGGGCTTGGAGAAAAAATATTCAATTGTCTTGGAGATATTAACGTGAGAATGATCTGCCATGGAGCTAGTCGCCACAACTTTTGCTTTATTGTTAAGAAAGATCAAGGAGCAGAGGCGATTTCTCGCTTACACAATGGGTTTATTACAAATTAGTAAACGGAGACAGTAGATTTAATAATGAATGAGCAGAATATAAAAACAATTGGCATTCTTGGCAGAGGGAAAACTGGCTCTAAGGTACACGAAATTTTAGAGAAGTCTCCACAACGCTATCACATTGAGGTCTTTCACCGTGAGAACCCTTTGACCCGTGAGGCGCTATCTCGCCTTGATGGAGTTATCAGTTTTTTTCCTGGCGAGGCCTTCTTAGAGGTCATTTCCCTTTTAGTTGAAAGAGATATTCCCGTTGTAACCGGTTCTACAGGAATGGAGTGGCCACAGGGAAGAGAGAAGTTTCACCAAATGTTAGTTGAAAAGAATCGGACTTGGATTCACGGCCACAACTTCAGTCTCGGTATGAACCTTGTTAAAGAAATGCTTACAACTTTATCTAAAGCGACTAAATTATTTAGTCCCGAAGAAATAGAATGTCATATTCACGAAGTTCATCATACCAAAAAACTGGATGCTCCGAGTGGGACGGCCATTGCTTGGAGCGAGTGGCTTGGCCTTTCCGCTCAGATAACGTCTGAACGCGAGGGAGATGTGGTGGGAGATCATCAGT
>SKIL01000093.1 GCA_007116425.1 Bacteriovoracaceae bacterium
CAATTATGGCCCCGTATGTGCGCAGATTGAGTGATCAAGACATTGCTGATTTGAGCGCTTATATTTCAAAACTTCCTCATAATTGGTCTGAATATAATTAAATCCAATGAAGGTGGCTTGAATGCCGATTTATTCCTTTCATAACCACCTTCCCTCAATTGAAAAATCATCATACATTGCTCCTTCTGCAGATATTATTGGTCGAGTAAAAGTGGGTAAGAACGCTTCTCTTTGGCATCAAGTTGTTGCTAGGGGGGACCTCAATGATATTATCATTGGAGATAATTGTAATATCCAAGACCTTTGTATTTTACATGTCGTTGAAGAGCTTCCTTTGATCATTGGAAAAAATGTAAGTGTCGGCCATAAGGCGACGTTGCATGCTTGTACGATTGGAGACTCTTGTTTGATAGGGATGGATTCAACCATTCTTGATGGTGCAGTGATTGGAGAAAACTCTGTCGTTGCAGCTGGATCTGTCGTTGCTCCTGGAAAGAAGTTTCCCCCTGGAGTTATGATTATGGGTGCACCGGCCAAGGTTGTGCGAGAGCTAACTCCCGAAGAAAAAGAAGGGTA
The DNA here is from genome assembly GCA_007116425.1 of Bacteriovoracaceae bacterium. Lineage (GTDB taxonomy): Bacteria > Bdellovibrionota > Bacteriovoracia > Bacteriovoracales > Bacteriovoracaceae > SKIL01. The sequence continues at coordinate 577 of SKIL01000093.1, forward strand.
TGGCAATCATTATAAAAGCTATTGCAAGCTTAAAGATGAATTTAAAGATCCTTCAATTGTTACAGAGATTAAGACGAGTTAACTTCGTTGATAATAGCGAAATCGAATTCGCTCGACTCGCTTTGAGTTTGACCCACGATCTGAGCGACCCACTCGAGAAGCTGATCGGTAGTGAATTAATTCTTCTTGCTCATCAAAGTAAAACTCTAGGTCATCAATAAATCGAAAAATTCTTGAAGTGACTTCAATGTGAAGATAATTTTCTGACTGTTCAATAATTTCCATACCTGGCGTTGTTTCAATAATTCTTAGAAGAATTCGCTTGGAGTTTTCTTTATCCCCCTGAAAATTTAAGGGTGGCATATAGTTTTTTGATTCGTCCTCAAAGGCATGAGTCACGATACAGTTTGGTGAGTCGGGACACTCTTGTAAGAAAGGATGTGAGTCCGATGGCCCAAGATTCTCAGGTCTAGGTGCTGAACAGGACACTAAGAGTGTGCTAATCCCACTTATCAAAATGAGAGTTTGCAGAGATCTATTTTTTTTGAATAAGAACATAAGGTTGAACAATGATGAAGTTAAAATTCTTTTCGAGTTTGTTTTGCGAGAGGTTTTTTACGTGCTCTGCTTCTACTTTGATAAGTTGTTTTTTTTGCATAGCACTTCTGACACTTTCAACATCGTCGAGGGCCACTCTAGCTCCAATATCGTAAAGATCGAGTGCCGGATCGACGAGAACCAGTGAACCTCGCTTATAATGCTCTTCTAACATTTCCCAATTGGCATCAAGAACTTCTTCTTGAAGCTTTTTGCGAAGCTCATCAAGTCTTTCTTGAAATGTATTGGAGTCACTCATAGTTCTAGCTTTTGAAAGTCTTAATAAAGAGGGTCATTGCTCGACCCTCTTACTATTTTTTTGAGGATTAGAAGTCGCTAGCACGTACAGTCTTTCTACCGTTAGCTGTACATCTCTCTTGAGCATCTTTAACCATTTGGTGAACTCTTTCATTAAGCTTTTCAAGAGCATCACTTGAAACATTGAGTCCTGAGCTTTTTAGAGCTTCTTTTGTTTTTGATCCAACAAGTAGCATTTCTTTTTCGGCCATATCCGTACTCCATTTTGAAAAACGTTAATCAGAAACGTTAAGTATAATAGGTCTTAATTCTATAGAGAATTTACTATCTTTCAATCGCTTTTTAATTAAAACCGCCTAAAAAGGCAGATATTCATGGATTTAAGCCATATAGGTTCAGAGATTTTTTATTTTTTCTTCACCTTGCAGAAGTGATGAGCCGATTTCTTGACAAAGTTTATCATAGTCGTCTAGTGCGAGATTGCTTGTGACTACGAAGGGTTCACCGTAATAAACAAAAAATTTACTAAAAGGTTTAGGCATTCTGAATTGATCCCAGCTATTAAAAGTCCATGCCTTCTTTGGATAAATAGCGAGAGGAATTATTGGAAGTTGAGTCTTTTTTGCAATATCAATAATTCCTCGCTTGACTATATGGCGAGGTCCTTTAGGTCCATCGACTGTTATTGCACCATTAAAAGATTCTTGTTTCAAAGTTTCGATCATTGAAAATAACGCCTTTATAGCGCCACGGTGAGAGCTACCTCGAACGGGATAATGACCATATTTTTCACAGGCCGTCGCCACTAATTGTCCGTCACCTGAAGCCGAGACAATCATAGCGCACTTATCATGAGTGTGAGAGCTTAACGCCATAAGTAAATCTTGATGCCATAAAGCATAAATATAGCGGCCTTGCTTGAGTTGCTTGGCCTTTTCTAAATTTTCAAGACCTCGGTACTCAACTCTTAAAGTCGAAGTTAGTAATCTGCTAAATACATAGGCGATATAGGCCAGAACTTTATGGCCAAGTTCTTTCATATAAGCTCACTTTTTCCTAATATGCTGTACATTGTATTGATTTTTGAAACATTGGCCAATACATTACATAGCGTATCTATATTACTATGGAGGAATTAATGAAAAATTGGATAACCTTACTTATTGCTTCACTTTTTACTTTACCTGCGCTTGCTGATCATCACGGTGGTGGTGACTCAAGTAAGTATCGCTATGGAGTTGATACTGAAGAGAGTTATGTTCGCTGGGAGGGAACGAGAGTTGGTGGTGGTCATGATGGAAGAATCATGGTCAAAGAAGGCCATCTTAATCTAAGAGAGAGAAATCTTCTCGGTGGAGAGTTCGTTGTCGATATGAACTCTATCATTGTTGACGATATTAAGGATGAAAGTCGAAATGCGCGACTAAGAAACCATTTACTTTCTGATGACTTCTTTTCGGTGGAGAAGCATCCAGAAGCAAAAATTGTTGTTCGCGACGCCCAATTTGGTAAGGGCGGAGTTTATAATATTGTCGCCGATCTCACTATTATGGGTGAAACGCATCCGGTAGCTTTTGATGCAAAGATTGAAGAGAATGATGGTGTCGTTACAGCTGAGGCCGACTTTTCAATTGATAGAACGAAGTGGGGAGTTCGCTACCGCTCAGGAAGCTTTTTTGAGGCCCTAGGTGATAGAATGATTCACGATGATATCAAATTTGGTGTTCGATTAAGCGCTAAGAAAAAATAAGTAGTCTTTAAGGACTTGTGGATCTCAAGGTCTGGCCAGTTAGACCTTGAGATCTCTATTCAACATCGACTCGATTTCGTTGTCGAGCATACCAAGCTTTTGGCCATACTGTTGACCGCTAATAAAAGCTTCTTTTTTTGCTTCTGAGTCCTCAGGATTCTTTTTAAATTTTAAAACGGATTCATAGTATTTTGCTTCGTACTTCATTCTTTCAATTTCTTTTTTACGATAGCGGTCTGTAATAAAAAAAAGCGCAATCAACACAATTGTCATACTAAGAACGAGAGTTTTTACATCCATACTTACTCCAAAATTAAGGCCATGCCTCTTATAGCGCGTCAAAAAGAGGGATGCAAGAAAGATTGAAAGGGATGGGTCATTTGAGCTTGATTTGTCGCTATGTATCGGGCTAAGTTCGCCCTATGTATCAGTTGGAATTTAAAAATATTTGTAAAACTTTCGATCATAAGTCAATTTCGGCCCTAAATTCTGTCAATTTAGTTTTGAGCTCTGACCCTTTGGCAATTATGGGGCCATCCGGAACAGGAAAGTCGACCTTATTAAAAATTATGAGCGGCTTAGTCAAACCTGACAGTGGAGAAGTTTATTTAAATGAAGGCCAGGGAGCTAAGCGAATTACTTTCGAAGAATTAAAAAAGTGGGTTAGCTATTTACCACAGGCCTTAGAAATCTCAAATGAGAAGACGATTTTTGAACATATTCAAGCGGCATGTGCTCCAGAAAATGACGACTCCTATTATTATACTCGAGAGCTAATAGATCTTTTTTCTTTGCACTATAAAGATGATCAATACCCAAATCAATTATCCTTTGGTCAGCTTCAAAGATTGGCCTTTGCTATTGCCTTGGCCTCTAGGCCGAAGTGGATACTTCTAGATGAGCCTTTTGCTCATCTCGACTTAATGCTTGAAAAAGAGTTAAAAATTGAGTTGGCACAAGTTTTTGAGCAACTAGGTGTCACTCCTGTTTTAGTAACTCATGCCTTCAAAGATGTGCTTGATAACTCTTCAAAATTGTATCTTCTTCATTATGGACAAATCTATCAGTCGGGAGACCCACTCGATCTTTATCTGCAACCAAAAGATTCGTTCGTCGCTCGCTTTTTTGGCCCATCCAATTTAATTCCCGTTTCAATTGTCTTGGAAGATGCAGGTCGGGCCCAAGTTTTTTCTGAGAGTTTAGAAGAGAATCTAGACTTTGGGGCATCTGTATATCCTATGACCTATAATCAGTCTGCAGCATCTGAGTTTGCTTTTGCTTTCTTTCGCCCAGAGGCACTCGATCTACTCCCAGAGAATGAATCCGAAGTTGGAATAAAAGCAAAAGTACAAAAGGTTAGTATTGGAGAGAATGGAAACCTCGTTGAAGTTTCGCTCTTGAGTAAGAATAATCAAATCAAACTCTATGCTTATGATAGATTTCGACAAATAAGAAAAGGTCAAAAAGTTCGAATGCAAGTTCGTCTTGATCAAGTTCGAATTATTTCAAGCTAAAGGCCTTTTTATATCTTGGTAATATATTTTCCCAGCGATATTGATCGATATGCGACTGTATTTTTTGAAGGTCTTGTTGATAGGGGTCTAAATCAGAAGATTGGATTTGCGTTTTAAGAATTTTGTAAGCTCCATTGAGATTGTTGTAGAGATATGAATACTTAAGACCTTCTGGAAAATGCTCTGGATAGGCCAGGCGGTTAGGCATAAGAGGTAAGCACCCCGAGGCCACCGACTCAAGGACACTGATTCCAAAAAAGTCATGATTAGATGTGGTGAGAGCGTGAGTTGCTTCGCTTAAAACTTTCAAATAATCTATTTTAGACTCAAGTTTACCCCACCATTTGATATGATTAGAGTATTGATTTTTGAGCTTGATGAACTCAGGAGGAATGATATCTAATTGCTCTCCAAGAATCGCCAATTCAAAATCAACTCCATCGTCTGCAAGTCGGTCTATAAGTTTACAAAACGCATATGGATTTTTATCATTTTCCCAGCGATGATTCCAGACGATGAGTGGTTTATTGCGCTTTTGCAATGACCTAAAGCTCGGTAAGTCCAACCCAAGCGGAAGAATCTCGGCCTTATGCTTAATTTGATCAATGATCTCTAAACATTGAAAATCTAGCTGAGAGCGAAGATATTTATCACCCAGCTCTAAAAGAGAATTTAAATTATATTTAGAGTTAAAGAAAACCTTATCCGCACCTAGTGTTTGAGTTAAATTTATGAATTTGTAGTGATGGTCGCGAGTGACAGCTTTCTTTTTTTCGTTTGGAGATTGAGGATAGGCAAACTGATTTTCATGCATATATACGTAGATCGGAACGCTTCGCAACTTGTTGGGGAGCAAGGATCTAAATAATATCAGGTCGCACATTGAAGTCAAAATAAAGAGATCAGGAGATGTATTCTTGAGCGATATATAATTTGAAACCCGAGATGCGAATTCAATTGCACCGGCCTTAAGGCGCCATCTCCAATTTGATGGCGGAAGCCCAAAAATATGGACGTCTGCAAAAGAACAGGCTTCAAACTGCTGTTTTAGTTGATTTAACCAGCTTTTATGAGAGCCACCATAGTGGCCCTCAAGAGCAAAAATATTAAAGCGAGAATTTAAACCAGACTTAGTGATGTAGACTTCCTCGCTCAATCTCTTCAATAAATGCTGGGTCATCGTCAAGGGATTGGAAAAGTTTCTTTCGGAAGGTTCCTTTTGAGTTGATAAGCCTTTGGCAC
>SKIL01000130.1 GCA_007116425.1 Bacteriovoracaceae bacterium
GGTTAATTTTTTGAAGAGAAGGGAGTTTTTCTCGCATCTCAATGAGCGGAGATAAGTCTTTTATTAAGCGCGAAGATAGATCGATCTCTGTGATGGTCTGTAAATTCTGACCTTGAGTAAGTTCTTGTAGAACATTGAGAGTGTGTTGTTGGTCGAAGGTTTGGCGGCATAAAGGATCTTGCTTATCTTCTGAGAAACCTTCTGATACGTCTGATGAAATAACTTGATCAATCCAGCACTGAGCGTGAACAAGGCGTGAGTAGAAGTTAAGTGAGTGATCGCCGCCGCACGGGCCTTGAATTCGGCTGGCCACACCGACTTGTATCAAGTCATTGTTTTTTGTTCGTGCAAATAGAGGTCCACCACTGTCACCGAGACATGCACTTTTTCCTGGAGAGTTTAAGATCACCTCAGTTGATGAAAGTCTTTGAATATTAAGTTTGGCCGCATGTCGTTCGCCAACCTGATGAGAGGTCGGTGCCATAAAGCCGCCGCCTAAAACATTTTCTCGGTAACCATAACCGACGAGTTTGGCCTTTGCTTGATTGGCCAAAAGATCGTGTTCTAAAAGTTCACTCTTTGCTAGTGCAACCGGCCTTATATCATTGACCGTTTCTTCTAACTTGAGAATGGCCAGATCAAAATTTCCTCTAAAGCCGTTGGCCTCATACAGGGGATGGATTGAGTAAGAGCTAAAGCTTACGCCTGTTTGATCAAGGTTTGGTATGGCAAAAAAGTGGCCTTGTACTTTTTCTAAAAAATCATCAAAATGGCCGGGCATCTCTTCTGAAAGGATACAATGGGCCGCAGTTAAAACGTGTTGGGGAGAAATGAGGGTGGCACTGCAAAGAGTTTTTCCCTCATAACTAAGCATTAAGGTGTGATTAAACTCCTCTGAATTGTCGAGCAGTTCACCTCCGACTACTTCTGAGGAGATGAGCTCATGCTCTTGCTTTAGAAGCTGGTCTATCTTGTCTGAGTGGCAGGAACAGAGAGCGGCAACAGAAATAAGTCCAACAAAAAAGTGTATGATTTTCATCGGCGAGTTTTATCAGCTTTTTGGTTCTGGCGCATTTTGCTTGTGAATTTTACATAGATCATAAATTTCTTACTTAAGTGTCTGCATTTATTCATTTTAAAGAATTAAATTAAAGAATGATTGAAAAGCCTTGTGTTGTATTCATAATGGCCGTACTGTGAAAGTATATCTGTTTTTGTATTTTAGTTAGAACTCGACACTCTTTTCTTAAAATCCCAAACAATTATTTACTTTTCAGCCCTCTTTAATTGGGATGACTTTGCATTGGAGCTATTTATGAGTAACAAAATTTATGTCGGTAACCTAAGTTACAACCTTCAAGAAGCTAACCTAGAAGATGCTTTCGCAGCATTTGGAACGGTTCAATCTGCCAAAATTATTGTGGACAGAGACACAAACCGAAGCAAAGGTTTTGGTTTTATTGAAATGGCAACTTCTGCTGAAGCAGCAAGTGCTATCGAAGGTCTAAACGCTACAGAACTTGATGGGCGTCAGCTCAATGTTTCTGAAGCTAAGCCAATGGCGCGTAGATAAGAAATTGGTGCCAGCAGACTTATCCCTGCTGGCCTTTTTTTTGAGCTTTAATCAAGGTTTAAAAAAGGTTGCTCTTTTACTTCAAGATAACCACTATCACCTTGTCCATCAAAAACTCTGAGATATTGTTCAACGGAGTAGCTTTCAGCTTGATTTGGACACTCTGTAGATCCATTTTTAACAACTACCTTTATTCGCAAAAGCCTTTCAGCATTTTGCCATTGCCACTCTGGGCCTTCATCAGTTTGGACTAATCTCCGTCCTCTTAGGCTAAGTGCCGGGTAGTCTGATACTCGTACACGCATTTCTTCATGAGTTTTTCCTAAGCTTTCCTGCGCTTTATCCCAGTCTGCCCACATCGGTGACAAGTGATTTTTTTCTTTATGGTCATACCAAACGTTGGCCTGCATACCTGTGGAGCGAAGTCCTGGAACGATGTAATCCGCCCACTCCCACCACTCGAGTTTGCATTGGCCATTGTTTTTATCTGGGGATAGTTCTGGATGCCAGCTCAGGTCGTAATATAACTCAAAGGCATGACCCCAGCCCGTAGATGTGTCGACATGTGCGTCGCCAATATTTTCTCCAAACCATCGATTTACTAGCTGAGAATCATCTACACAGCATGCGGCATTAGATATATTGGAACCAAGAGATAGCAAAGCACTAAGTGCAAAAAATGTTAAGTTCATCAGATGAACTTAACATTGATGGCCGAAAATGGAGGATGGTCTGTAAAAAAAACAATCGGTGTAAGAAAAGATTCTCAACTTACCAAGTAGGGCAGAGCTTTCACTCTGCCCTAAGGATGTTCTTATCTTCCGAGGACGTTTTGGGCAATTTCAGAAGTGAGGTCACGAAATCCATCCCCATTGCGATTGTTGATCATGACCGCAATAACGAGATCATGGTCTGGGTAAACTCGGATATAACTTCTGGAGCCACGTTGGCGTCCACCTTTGCCGTACCATGATGCTCTCGCATCAGAGTCATACCCGTGATCCCAACCGTAACCGTAGTTTCTAGCATTGTCTGGACGTCTAGTCATTGTTCGGACGTCGTCTTCTGAAAGAATTTTTCCAGCGTTCAGAAGTTTTCCAAAGCGTGCGAGATCGACAACAGAGCTCTCCATTCCACCACCAGCGTATTTCCAGCTGAGATTATCTCTCGAGACAGGGTTTCCACTTGTGTTGTAAATTTGTGCTCGATCAAAGTTTTCGAAATTCGAGCTTGCTTGATTCTCACATCCCATTGTTGGAAGATTATGAGGTCTTGAGATTGATAAGTTAATCATATTGCAAAAACTCAATCGTGTGGCCCTCTCTGCTGCGGCCGCAAAAATAGTATAGGCATGAGTTGAGTAATTATATCTTCCCGACTCGAGATCATCATTTTGAAAGAGATCCACTGCAGGCCTGGCGCGATTAAACTGAGTTTGACCAAATTGGGATGGCTCACTTTGATCGTCATCACTATCAAAATAATGACGAACCATACTTCTATTTGTGAGAGTGTCTCCTACGGTATAATCATGTTTTGTGGGGAGGGAAGGAACAAGAGTTCTGATGTGGGCATCCAAATCAAGAAAACCTCGGTCTTGTAATAAAAAGCCGAGAGTTCCACTGATGGCCTTAGCAATACTTGCAGTTCGGTAGATCGTTCCACCGTGAGCATCGGCATTCTGTTGTTTGTTTTGTTTTCCAAAGCCTTGTACGAATTTGAATTCACCCTCATGAACCACGGCAACGGACATCCCCACTGCAAAGTTCTCTTCATCTCTGAGCCAATTATTGACTTCTCTAATTGTTGAGCTTCGGTTAGGCCAATCAAGGCGTGCACTTTTATCTTCAACCCAAACTCCCGCATAGCGCACGCCACTTCCGGTTTCATAGACTTCGAGATCTTCAAGACGATATCCGCGATCGGTAAAACGGTTATTCCAATTATAAAAACTTCTCTCTGTCATATTTCGGCGGGCAAGCCATCTCGGGTTTCCATTTCTTCGGTCGTTTACCCAGATTGTAGCAAAGTATTGATTTCCTCCTTTCATATAACTATTTGTATCGAGCAGGCGATAGCCTCTGTTTCGAAATTCTTGGAAGTGATCTCCAAAATCGGAGAGAGCAATATTGCGACGAACAGACCATTGAAGGTTGTCTTTGTTTTCAACCCAAACGCCGGACCAATAAATGGAACCATTTATTTCGTAGGCATCGACATCGATGGGCATAAGATTTCTTTGATCGCGATAGTCGCGCAATCTTTCACTATAGCGCGAGCTGGTCATATTGCGGTTACTGGCCCAGTCGTAATTTTCACGATTTTGCACCCAGATCCCGGCGTAGTATTGAGTTTTTCGAAAGCGCCCTTTTGTATAGCTTTCTTGATCGATGAGACGAAAGCCACGCTCTCGGTAGTCTTGCCATCTTTCATTAAATTGATCACTCGTGAGTTTTGTGTGAATCGCCCAGGCCCTTCCGTCTGTATTTTTTCGCATAACCAGAGCGTAGGTTCTTTCACTCGAGTCACCTAAAATTTCCACGTCAATCGGGCGGTATCCTTTGTCCTTATATTTGCTAAGAACTTCGTTATACTCACTTGGACTCATCTCACGAAAGCTTACAAGGTCTGTTTGCTCGCGTGGAGAGTCGAGAGTATCTGCCATTAGAGAAAAACTAGCGAAAGCGCTCAAAACCCAGCAACACCACATACACTTTTTAAAACTCATCTAACCTCCTGAAAGTTTGTAATTCGTTTCATCTCCTTATTCCTTGGTAACAACCATAAAAACTTCTGTAAATACCAGATGTTTAACGCAAAGTCTCATTCATTTGCATAGTAAGGAGATGAAAGAAAAAAGTGAGGACCTGGTGTCAGCATGGAAATCTTACAATAATTTGTTTAGTGCTTGAGCGCCATGTCGATATCGATTAGTTTGCACATATGAATGTTGAATTAATTGACGACAGAACGCCGTTAGCGATTGAGCTACGTAAGAGGATTCAGGCCTATAAGGCCAAGAACCCACACCTTACAAGCTTTGATATTGCTAAACGCTTTGGTTTAGCTCCGGCAACCTTTCATCGTCTTGAAAATTCTGAAATTAAAAACCCAAGCTTTGAACAGGTTTCAAAAGTTTTGCGCGGAATTGGCTCTCAAAAAGAGCTCTATGGTTTTATTGAAAAACATTATCCGGATATTCTTCAGACGGTACGAAGTGAGTTGAGTCGGAATTTTGAGAAAGAGCAAGAGATGACTGACAAATTTCTTCGAGCAATGACCGACGAACGTGATGGAAAAGTTTTGCGTTATATTTCTTCTAAGAGAAAAAGCATAACTTACTCTGAAATTGAGCGAGTATTTGGAGAGAGTGGTTGTCGTTCGATTGAAAACCTTATTGAAAAAGGTGTCGTTGAGCTTGATGGTGATCGAATTATTGTTGAAGAAACTTTTATGACAGCAAATAGAGAACTTGTTAAAGAGATGATCATCCAAGAGTTTAAAGAGTCCTATGATCTCTTCGGAGCTGCTAAGGGGGAAGCATTAAATTATATTCACTATTTAAACTCTTCAGTTGATGCCGAGAAAGTAATGCCTTTAATTGTGGATGAGTTACACAAGTATATTACTAACATTAAAAATATAATATTTGATGAGAAAAATATGGGAGATACTCCGATTTGGGTAGCTTTTGGCTGCGACACTTTTGTCCCAAATAAATTAAGAATACAAAAAATTAATAAAGAGTAAGTTATGGTTTATTTAGTAGCTATTTTTACATTTTTTCAGATGCTTTTATTTTCGAGTATTAATGCTCAAACGACAGGAGGTGATCAGGGCGGATCATTTGGTTTTAATATCGACTCCAGAACAATCGGAAACCTCGAACGCCAAATCGAGCTAGATGGTTCTGATTTGTTGCGCAGACAATTGAATTCTAATCGCAATGACCAGGTCGATTTAAGAAATATCGAATGGGACTGGGACCAAGTTAATCAAGAGGAAGAGCCTATGCTTAATGTCGATATTCTTCTGAATTATCGTCATAGCGTGAATATTCCAAGAAATGAAATTGTTGAAATAACGTTGGCCGATGGCTCGGTTGTTTCGATTGAAGAGCTCGAAGAAAATATTCGAGAGCGGATACGTGAGATGTTAAGAAAATAATTCGAGATGTTTATGAATAGTTTTCTGGAAATTAAAAAAATTGTTTTTGTAATGGGGCTTCTTTTGTCCTCTAGTGCGTATTCACAAATCAGTGGCGGGGGAGCTGGTGATTTCTATACCGGCCCCGGCGCCGGTGGAGATTTTAATCTTGACTCCAGAACAATCGGAAACCTTCAACGCCAAGTCGAGCTA
>SKIL01000123.1 GCA_007116425.1 Bacteriovoracaceae bacterium
AAAATAAATATAAAGCGCAATAGAGTGTGAGCAATGTCTTTCTTTGGTCCATTGCTGGCAGCTACAATTGGATGCTATGGCCCCCTCGGGAGTGTTTTCTAGTCGCCTCTTAAAAGAAATTTTTGTTTCATAGGCGCTTGAATCATTAACAATTCCCGAGACAACAAAGAAGGAGTGAGGGTCTCGACCACTACTAAAAGAAATGGCCACCCGAGCTTGCTTAAGGTGATTAAATGCCTGCTGAATCAGGCCTGGGTGAAAATAGCGCTTGGCCTCTTCGAGTAATGGGCCAGGCAGGTTTAGAGTGTTTTCTACCATTTGTCGACTATTCCTATCAATTTTTAAGAAACACTAATTATAGCACTCTAAAAACTTAAAATATAGTCAGTAAGCCTAGACATTTTAAGCGGCCAGTGAAAATCTATTTCCATGCAAATAAAAAAATACATTTCATTTAAACTTTTTATACTTCCTTTATTACTTCTTTCTCTTGATGCAAGCGCTTATGATTTTAATGCTCGAACTGAAAAAGATGCGCAAGAATTTCAAACCTTTCAAGGCTGTCAGCGCTATACCTTGTCTCGCCTTGTTGTAAGGCCTAGAGGGAGATCTGGACATATTATAACTGACGGAAAGTCTCAACTTATGTCCTTTAGAACGAGAGAGAACGCGGTGCGAGCATTAAACCTTATACATGCTCACCAGCTAGCACAAGAGTGTTATCTTGATCGAGAGAATGAGGTTTTTAGATATTTTTTAACCGACGAGTCAAGGCTACCTTATCAAAATATTGATCAGGAAATATGTACAGAAATAGACTTTTTAGAAATTGAGTCATTTCGTAGAATTTTTCGTACCTATTACCGCCTGAGCTCTCTGTACTCTGATGAGTATGGCCAATTTCAGGCCGTTGAAATTGAAGTCTTTAATTCCTTCGATCAGGCCCAGGAGGCGAGAGACTTACTCTATCTTTTTAGAGCTTCGAAGATCTGCTTTAATACGAGTGCACGAAATCCAGAGTTTCGCTATTTTCGTCTCTAAGTGCCAGGCAGCGTGAAACATAATCCGTTGTGATAAAATCAATCTCCATATTGAGAACAATCCTTAGCCTTTCGTGTGAGTTAACTGTCCAGACTCCAGTCTCTTGACCTCGACGTCTGAATCCATTCAAATAGTGACGAGAACGGTAGTTCACATTTGCACCGTCAAACTGTCGACCTCATAGAGATCATAAAAAAAGGCCTCTATTCTACTAGAGGCCTTTTGAGATCACTTTGTTGTGAATTAACTTTAGTTATCTCGATTGGAATTTCCTTCAAGATATGACTTTAAAAGTTTTGAGCGAGAAGGATGTCGAAGCTTACGAAGCGCTTTGGCCTCAATCTGTCTGATCCTTTCACGTGTAACGAAAAAGTCTTGTCCAACTTCCTCTAAGGTATGGTCAGATTTTTCACCAATTCCAAATCTCATACGTAGAACTTTTTCTTCTCGTGGGGTTAAAGTTGAAAGTACTGATCTGGTTTGCTCCGATAAGGTTACACTCATAACAGCATCGGCCGGTGAAATGATCTTCTTATCTTCGATAAAATCTCCAAGTGAACTGTCTTCTTCTTCACCGATTGGAGTTTCAAGAGAGATGGGCTCTTTTGAAATCTTTTGCACTTTTTTAACTTTATCAACTGGCATTTCCATTCGATCTGCAATTTCTTCAGGAGTTGGTTCACGCCCAAGTTCTTGGATGAGCTGGCGCTGAGTTCTGACCATCTTATTAATTGTTTCGATCATGTGAACAGGGATACGAATTGTTCTGGCCTGATCTGCAATCGCACGCGTGATTGCCTGACGAATCCACCAAGTCGCATAAGTTGAAAACTTGTAACCTCTTCGGTATTCAAATTTATCAACCGCTTTCATAAGTCCAATATTTCCTTCTTGAATTAAGTCCAGAAATTGAAGACCTCTGTTTGTGTATTTTTTAGCAATCGAAACAACAAGTCGAAGGTTCGCTTCTACAAGTTGAGACTTCGCGCGGTCGGCCTTGGCCTCACCGTCGAGAATAATCTTGTAAACTTTTTCGATATCTTCAAATTCCATTCCAGCATCCATCGATAAACGACGGAGCTTTCGAAGAATGTCTTCTTGGTTTCTGATGAGTTGCTCAACTTTTGCATCTGTCGTGAAGAGGTCTTTAGCAAACTTTCGTTTGAAAGTATCATCTTCCATGACTTTGTTAAAAAGCTCTCTGTAATCTTCGATCCCTTCAACTTCGAGGAATTTAAAAATTCGATCTTGTTGATCATAGAGGTCTTTAAACTGAAGGTAGTATTTTTTTACGGGCTCTACAAAGCTATTAATAATTTTACGGTTGAAGGTAAGATCGGTGAGAGTCTCGCCAATCTTATCCATCTGCTTTCTTTGATCTGCACTTAATTTTTTAATCGTTCCATCATCTTTTTCGATGTCGTCAATCATCTTATTAATTTCATCGCAAACGCTGTAAATGCGTTTTTGAAACTTTTCAATATCGGCCTTACTTGATTCGTCATCAAGTCCACGCACAAGTTCTTTAACGAACTCATGCTGGTTTTCCTGGCCTTCAATTTTCTCTTTGAGTTTAACAATTTCTCTAAGCGCGTGAGATGAGTGTAGCGAGGAGAGAACAATCTCTCTTTCTCCTTCCTCAATTTCTTTTGCGATAACAACCTCACCCTCGCGAGTAAGTAGGGCAACTGAACCCATGCGTTTGAGGTAGAGCTTTACTGGGTCGGTCGATGCAGATCTTAGTTCGGCCTTCTCTTCTTTTGAAAGGGCCTCTTCAATAATCTCTGTACCGTCGAGACGAATTCCTTCATCCTCTTCTGAATCTTGTTCGTGTTGAATGTCGATTCGAGCTTCAATCAATGCAATCATGACTTCGTCAATAGCACTTACTTCAACGATATTCGCTGGAATGGCGTCATTGATTTCCTCTGGAGTAAGATAGTTTTGATCTTTACCCTTGTTGAGAAGCTTAGAGAATTCTTTTGAGTTTAAAAAATTTTGGGCAACTGACATTAACGGCTCCCTTGTGTGGGTCTAGTGGATTTGAGGTCAGTCGTGACAGACTTATTCGATTTTATATTTGAAAGTTTTTTATCAAGTTCACTTAGCTTGGAAAGTAATTGGTTTAAGTCTTCTTGTGTGTGACACATTTCTCGTTGGGCCAATAGTTCCTCGCGTTCTACTTTGAGTTTGTCGACTTCAAGTTTAAGTCGCATATCACCAATTAATCTCTCGAGTACTTTCTCGTTTAGAATATTCGGTCTATGAGAAACGAGTCCTTGATCGATGACAGTTTTGATCTCTTTCGAGACATTTTGCTGTCTGCTCAAGGCCCTCACCACTTGCGGGTATTCATTTTCATCCACTTCATACACTAGGTCAGAAAGTCTCCAAACATACTCTTTTACATCATCAGAACGCACAAAATCAAGTAAATCGGCAGATTTGCTGTGCGTTAGAATCTCTGGGTGTTGAACTACTTGTCGGATCAAAATCTTTTCGGCCGAAGTTAAAGGCTCAGGTGAAGAGAAAATCTCTCGCAGCTGCTCCTCGCTAGGTTCGGTACTTGTGTTTTCAAGCTCTTGTACTTGTGAGGCATGGCCTGCAGATTCAGCCTCTGTTGGGGTTGCTGGGGCGACCTGTCCAAACGGGGCCCGAAAGCTTTCAATAAAATCTGTGTATTGTTTTAAAACTGTATCTCGGTCACTTTGAAGTCCAATTTTTTGAGCGAAACTCAGAACTCTCTCTGTTGCTTCCAGCTCTAATTTTAAGGGGACCAGAACCTCAAACGCTTGTTTAAGCAGAGCAATCTTCTGGTCGAGGACTTCTGGAACTTTAGACGGGATCAGTTTTTCAAGTTTGATATCAATAAATGTTTTGGCCTCTTCTATTCGCTTTTGAAGCTCTAATCTACCTTGAGACTTAAGGAAGTCGTCAGCATCCTTGATATTCTTATCTTCGTTGCCATCCTCATTGATCACCTGAAACGAGATATAGCGGGGAATAATTCCTTGGTTGAGACAGATGAGATTGGCGCGGCTTGCTCCATCCCAGCCGGCCTTGTCGTTATCAAAGGCCAGGTAAATATTTTTTGTCATGCCCTTGAGGATATTGAGGTGAAATTCTCCAAAAGCAGTCCCCATAATGGCAACAGAATTTTCAAATCCTTTTGAGTGAAGAGCTATTTGGTCCATATTTCCCTCGACGACGATGACAGCATCGTTTTCTCTGATGGACTTTTTTGCAAGATGGAAACCATATAGGATCTTACTCTTATTAAAGATGAAAGAGTCGCGTGAATTCTTATACTTGGCCTTCTGATAGCTCTCCGTCGCTCGAGAGGTGTAGCCGATAACTTGGCCATAATGATCCCAAATTGGGAAGATAATTCGCTCGCGAAAGGTATCATAATGAGACCGACCGAGCTGAGCTTCTTTTTCAGGTGTATTTCTGTGAATCAGCGCTAATTCCTCTGCAACTTTCAAGGCAAACTCGCGATCGGGCCTTGAAGGAATACTTTGCAGGTAATGGGTGACACGATTGTCCTTGGGGGCATAACCTAAGTGATAAGTTTGCGCGATGAGCTCGCTTAGGCCGCGCTTTTCAATAAAGTCATTATAGGCCGGATACTTTTTAGAGCTCGCAGTCTTTCGATACAGAGTGCTCACTCGCGAGAGAATTTTTTTTGCCATTTCAAATTTTGGGTCTTGCTTCTTTTTTTGAAAATAGCGTTCAAAGTCTATCCCATTTCGCTCGCAAATTTCTTTGAGGCCTTCAATGAAATCTAAGTTCTTATATTTGACGACAAAATCAATCGCGTTACCGTATTCCCCACAGGCAAAGCATTTAAAGATTTTTTTTTCGTCGCTCACGCTCATTGAGGGATCGTGATCGTCATGAAAAGGGCAAACGGCCTTTTTCGCCGTTCCTTGAACTTTGATGGGGATATACTGACCCACAATTGTGGATAACGGAATTTCATCTATGATCAGCGCCTTGAGGTCTTTAAGGTCTGCCATGATCTTTAACTTTCCTTCTTGGACGTCAAGACAAAGGCCTTTATGGCCTCGCCTTTTTTGAGAAAGATTTTTTCAAATTTAGTTTGAAAGCTTGCAAGAAAGTGCTCTGGAAACTCATCTCTCAAATCTCGAGTGGCCAACTCAATATCGAATAACTCGCATTGATTCATCACTTCAATCATCCACTCTGCGTAATTGTCGTGGTCTGTTTTGACGTAAAGTTTTCCCCCAGGTTTGAGAACTTTATAGCAAGCTTCAAGAAAAGGGCGTTGAAATAATCGCTTCTTATGGTGTTTTTTCTTTCTCCAAGGATCTGGAAAAAAATAAAAGAGGCGGTCGACTTCTGCCTCGCCAAAAATAAAGGCCAAGCGTTCACCTTTGGCGCGCAGATAGCGAAAGTTTCCATAGGGATGTTCGGCCAGTTTTCGGGCCAGATTAAAACTTCTTTTGAAGCGATAATCCATTCCGACAAAGTTGATTTCAGGATTATTGGCACAGTACTCGAGCATAAAATGGCCATAGCCTGTACCAATTTCGACACATAAAGGCGCTTGGCGCTTAAAAACATCAGAGTTCCACTTGTTTTGAAACTTCTCAGATTCCTCGTCGCGCATGACAAATTGACCAAACTCTTCGAGTTTGTCGTGGTAAGGGTTTTGGTGCTTATAATCAAACCCTTCCTGGAAGGCGATATCCTTACTCTTTCTCTGGAGAGCTTTTTGGATTTCTTCCTTTTCTTCTATTGTGAGTCGGCTTTCTAAACGCATAGGTGGAAAGGATGTATCAAATCCCGTACTCATCAGCAAGAAGTGATTTTAACTCCCTGAGTCTAGTCGAAGGTGAGTTTCTGGGAATAGAATTTTTTAAATA
>SKIL01000125.1 GCA_007116425.1 Bacteriovoracaceae bacterium
TACACCTGCTCGAACAATAAGTAAGTTAATAAAAGCACTTGCAAACCCCGCACTATCAACATAAGGACCGACTCTTCCGTTGGCCCACATTGGTGCCACTTTAGCAAAGTCGGATGTTCCTGTTTCAATATAAGCACCGGCCTGAACGGTAATAGGAATAGGGCCAACCATAAACGTTGCCGCAGCTCCCTCTTCTTTTCTTGAGACAACACAATTCTCATCAACTTCAACTTGATCGCCAGTTAAACGCTCTCGGCAGCTTGTCTGGGCCTTGTAAGTTGTTCTTGAAGTGTGGACCGCATCTCTATTGAGCGCACCAACTTGTCGCGACTCTGCACCGAGAAAAATGATTTCGTTATTAAAAACCCATATACCGAGCTTTGCCTCACCGTTTGTTTGAACCGTAGTTCCTCTAGGAATCCCGCGACGACATTCTAAAGTTCCACCACCCAAAACAGTCCGACTCTCAGGTCGGAAAGATGGGGCAGAGATACGTCGACAGGCCTGAGAGGTCATCCCCACAGCAAGAGTCCTTTCCGCACCCAGTCTCAAATCAAATGGTTCACAGTGCTGGCTATCTAAATGGTTACTGCCTCCTCCAGGTACAAAGCGACAGTATAATTTTTCTTGTAATTTGGCCTGCTCTTCATCTTGAGTAAAGTGCCGGTAAGCGCGCTCGGCCGTTTCATCACTCATCGGTGGGTTTCCACGCCGCTTGTGTTGCTGTCTAATCACAGAGGCATCGCTTTCAAGAATCTTATCGATATCGCCACATGGAGCAACAACATCGATAATATCACCCCACGAATCGTCGTTAAGGCTTCGCCCACATTGCTCAGCTGCATACCTCTCAACATCCATTAATTCGCTCAACCACTCAGTCGTGCGCACTCTTTGATCTGCTGGTCCACCCTCTTCGCTTGGAACCATAACAAAACGTCCAAGTCGGCGACCAGTATTGGGATCTCCTTGCCTTCTTGCCGCTCTCTCAAAATCATATGGCGCAACAGGCTGCTTGCCAAAACAATCAACATAACAATAACCTGCCGGAAGATCTGGTGCTCGTTGAGCTGCGACCTCAGCTACAGGAAACAAAAGAAGTAAAACTAATAATTTATTCATCGGATGTTCCTTATCAATATAGCTATAGATTAATAGCTTTAAGGATTAGCTCCTATCAATTAACTTTATTCATAGTCAAGATAAATAAAGCTTGGTCAAGCTAGATATGAAGTAACTTCACGATAGAAAAAAGATAGAACTAGTAAGAATATTTCTCGGCCTGATCAACAAAAAGAGAAATAAGATTTAGGCCATCACTTTGGGCCCTTTCAATCTCCTCATCTGTAGGAAAGACTTGATTTCCAAACACATTTTGCTCAATAAAGCGCAATGAGGCCTCTGGGTGCCCTTGAAACCCTACAAAGGGAAGTTCACGATGAATGAGAATGTCGTTGTGGCAGTGTAGGCTTGAGGCAGCACAAATGAGCCCTGTGGATTGCTCGAAATCACTAGTCGTAACGACTTCTTGAGAATGAGAAGCAATGAGTTCGAACTCTTGCTTATAATTGATCAAGAAAGATTCTGCCTCAAATTTGGTATGCACTTCTTCCAAATTAGGCGCTAAACTCAACTTTCGAACTCCATGAAAACTTTTTTCACCGGGCCTTACGTCTGCTCCAAAACCATTTGAAACGAGTTGATGTCCAAAACAAAGCCCTAAAACTGGTTGATTTTGCTTTTGTAGGGCGTTCATTAAAAAGTCTTGGAGATCTTTATGCCAGTCAAGATTATCGTCCAAGTTTGAATAACTCCCAAGTACAATAAAACACTCACTAAAAGATCGATGTAGTGAGCGCATCCCTTGCTGAGAAGGAATATGATAAGTAAGTGGACGCTCAAGAAAGTCTGCCAACTGATTAAAGCACTCATAAGACGGTTCTTGAATGGCACAGTCAATAACAGCAACTCGCAATTTTTTCTCCCAGTATTAATGATATCTAAATGCAAGAGCGAACTTTGGGTGCTTCAAGAATATGAGTGGTATGTCTCTGAGACTTCATTTGAGAGAGCATCTTCCAAGGGTTATGTGTTCCACAGGCCATAACCTTTAAAGTATTGTCACCAAAGCGCGCATTCACGCGATCCATTGTATCCATTAATTTCTCTGCAGACCAATTAATTTTTTGACCTAAGACAAGCTGGTATTCATCGCGATCTTCAAACTCTGAAAGCTCTATTCCGGCCTTTTTATAAGCATAACCGGGAAGAAAAATTTCATCGGCCAAGGCCCACGCTTTACTTATTATTTCTCTGGTATCCAGGGTTGAAAACTCCAACCTTAAATAAGCACCTTCACAATGCTGAGAAGAGTTTCGATCAAAGGGGTTTGTTCGCATATAAATGGCGATATACTTGGCTCGCGAACCTTGAGAGCGCATTTTAAATGCAGCTCGTGTAGCGTAATTAGCAAGGGCCTCTTTCAACTCAATAATTGAGAAAACTTTTTTTCCAAATGATTTAGAACTTCCAATGTTTTTTTTCTTATCTCTCACAATAAAACTTAAACAAGATATACCTCGAAGCTCATCTCTAATTTCAAGCATTTTCTTGGTACCTATTTTATGCAAGACCTTATCGTTTGGATAATCACAAAGATCTTGTGCCGTCTTTAAGCCTAGAAGCTCTAACTTAAGTGATAATTTTTTTCCAACTCCCCAAATTTGATGGACCAGTGTTTTCTCTAAGGCCGCCGCTTCATACCTGGCACAATCGAGACATACAATCCCCTTTGCACGAGGAGACTTTTTCGCTAATTCGTTTGCAAGTTTTGCCAAAACTTTTGTTCGGCCAATCCCCACAGAGACAGGAATGCCGACTTGCTTTTGAACTGTCTCTTTAATATTTTGAGCGTGCTCAAAAAGCTCTTGTTCGCCAATAAGTGAAAGATCTAAAAAAGCTTCATCTATTGAATAAACCTCAATCTTAGAGCTCATCTCACTTAAAAGCATCATCACCCGATTTGAAATATTTTGATAAAGATTATAATTTGACGAGAAAGTTTCTACCTGGTTTTTTAAGATAATATCTCGATTTTCATGATAGGCCCCTCCCATTTTTAGGCCTAAGGCCTTTGCCTCCTTTGAGAGTGCGATCATGCAGCCATCATTATTGGACAAGACAACAACGGGTCTTTTTTTTAAAGCAGGTTGAAACAATCGCTCACAAGAGACATAGAAGCTATTACAGTCAACAAGTGCATAGTATTGATGTGAAAAAATTGCTTTCACTTTCTTCTCACCGGACGAATAAAAAAACTAATCACACCAAATATTGAAAATTCATCAAGTTCAGTGATCTTTATCAAATTTGCCTCTGAAGCTGAAAGGTTTTGATTTGTATGCAGCTCAACTTCTAAACTTTTGCGGCCTTTAGAAAATGACAGGAAGCGAACAAGTAACTCTCCTTGATACTCGACAATAACAAGATCTCCAGATTTTGGAGTAAGTGAGCGGTCAATAATTAAAAGATCACCTTTTTCAAGATAGGGACTCAGACCTTCGTCATCCATCCAAAAATAAAAACTGGAAACGGGCCTTGGAACCAGAAAGTCGACAAGCTGATCAGATATATCTGGTGACTCATAGTCAGCACCAGGGCTTCCAAAGCCAGAAGCCTGAAAACTTAATATACGACTTTTTTTATTTAGACCTTCAGTAAAACCCATGCGTAAGTTTTACGTAAGTTCTAAAGAAAGATCAAGGGATAAATATTTCCGCTAGAAGGCGACAAACTCCAAATCACCAACAACTTGCAAATAACTTTGACCGTCGTCCCACCTCTCAGTAGAGCGCAATTGTCCAGATTCGAGTAATTTTAAGTCAAGTCTGTAGTACTCTTCTGGAACTTCTAAAGCTAAATGACTGGAAGAGTAAAACCCAACCTTACGACCTCGATAATAAAGATCACCATCTTTTTTCTGAAAACTAGAACTCGGATACTCGGCCTGCAGCATTCCACAAATATAACCAGCAGTGACGATTTCAAACTCATCAGCAGTTTCGTTTAAAATAAAAAAGATTTCTGAACAATCTCTGTCTTGTAAATGCCCAAGAGCTTCACCTTCACCTACCCAAGCACCAGAAAAAGACTGGGCATTGGCCAAGGCCCCAAAGAAGAATGCGGAAAATGTTAGAACAATTAGATAGAACTTAGATTTTTTTAAAAACATCGATAAACTCACTGAAAGGGTTATTCAAAATCTTTTGTCGCGATTATTTCTATGTTAATGTCTCAAATCATGAAAACTCTATCAAGTAAATAAGGACTATAGAAGTGGACTTTATTGAAAATAATATGACGATCATCTACGGTGGACTTGGCCTTATTGTCCTCCTCTTAAGTATTTACCTAGGCTATCTGCTTCAGGAGCTCAGAAAACAAAAAAAGAAAGTTGAAGAGGCCGAAAAATTTCTCTCTCAAAAAAACCAAGAGCGACATGAATTTCGAGTTTCTAGCCTTGAGACGATTGCTTTGGCCACTCTTCAGGAGCAGTGTGAAATATCCGAGGCCTGTATTCGTATAAAAAAACTCTTAGAATACTATCCCGACGTGGCCGACCAGAAGTCGTTGGTCATTATTCAAGAGATGTACAATGAGATAAAAGGCTTTGACACTCTCGAAGCTCGAAATGCTCTTTCAAAGCAAGAAAAGTTTAAACAAGATACGCAAAGGTTTAAAATCGAAGAGCAGTATCGCGAAAGTTTCTTAGAAGCATTAAAAGAGCTACAGAAGTCTATCAAATCGCTAAAGGGAACATCTTATAGTACCGGGCATTAATATCCATACCATAGACGTAGTTTATAAATCCACGGAAGGTCTTGGGCCTTAAGCTTCATCATCTCCTTGAGCTTTTGAATATCATGCAACTCATGAGTTTCGGGTTTAAAATAAACTTCAACCTCAATCCCCGTATCAAAATAGTGAAGAATAACCTTGTCCAAATACTCAAGCGCCTCTAACTCTCCCCATCTCTCCATAAGCTGCTCCATTGCTTGTGGCCGTAGAGGAAGAGAAGTATCGGGGGGCTCTTCCTCCGATTTATCATGCTCGCCATTATCAGGATCTATATGAAAATTAATCATCCCAACTTCAAGAAAGTTTTCAAAGATCTTATTTTTAACATTTAAACCAATTTCATGCCCCTCTGAAACACTTAAGGAAGCGTCCACATCAATATGTAGATCAAGATATACAGATTGTCCCATCATGCGAGACTTTACTTCGTGTATCCCCAGAACACCTGGAACTTTTTTGGCCACGGCCTCTATTTCTTTAAGCTTTTCTGGGGGAAGACCAGTGTCAACGAGCTCTTTAAGAGCGCCCCATATCAACACCCCTCCAACTTTTGCAATCATCCCCCCGACAATGACAACGGCCAAAGGATCTAACCAAACAAGCCCAAAATAAGAGCCTACTAAAGAGATTAAAACAACGATTGAAGATAAAGAGTCTGTTCGATGGTGCCAAGCATTTGCAACCAGAAGATCTGACTTAATTTGATTTGCAATTCGCATCGTATACTGAAATATCCACTCTTTTGAGAGAATCGAAACGGCAACCGCAATAAAGGCCCAGACCTTAGGAGGTGACAGTTCTCCGGATATACTGAGAGCGCGTAAGGAACCATCCCAAATCAAGGCCCCAGAAATAACAAAGAGAATACCTCCCATAAAGAGCGTTCCAAGAGTTTCAAATCTTTGATGTCCATAAGGGTGGTTATGATCTGGCTTTTGTCTCGCATAATGAGTCGCCGTTAACACCATCACATCGCTGGCAAGGTCTGAAAGAGAATGAATACCATCAGCAATAAGTGCATAGGAGTTTGCAACAGCTCCGACTACAATCTTAATAATCGCATTGCCTAAGTTTACAAAAGCACCAATCAAAGTAACTTTGTGGGCCTGTTTTCCCTCAGTATTTAAATCGCGTGATGAAAATGGATTTGCCATAGATGACTCAACAACCGACTAAAATAAAGACTTAATATTTTCTGGAGGTCGCCCTATCACGGCCGATTTATCAGTGGAAACAATGGGACGCTCTAGAATTTTTGGAAACTTTTCAATAGCATCGTAGAGGTCACTAACTGTTTTCAACTTGGCCCCCTCAGAGAGAAGTTGTTTATAGTCGGCCTCTTTTGTTCTAAGAATTTTTTCTCGATCAGAGCTCGAAAGCTTTGCATATAGGTTTTCAAAATTCTTGCGACTTAAGGGGTGCTTAAGATATTCTACAATTTCAACTTCGCAGTTATTTTCTTTAAGTATTTCTAAGGCCTGTCGACTTTTAGAGCACCGAGGATTGTGATAAATCATAAACTTGCCCATTGCTGATCTCTCCTTAATTTTTTTCTAACAGCTTGAAAACTTATGCCTACTTGATCTCTTTGACAAGTATTGTGCTTTTCTTTATCACTATACTTCACTGTGGAGGTCCAATTGAAACTTGACCATGTTAATATGTTTGTTGACTCACTTGATCAAAGTACTGATTTTTATTGTTCTCTATTTAATTTAGAGGTTAAAGAGAATGGGGTATCGTCAAAATCTGGCCGGCCCTTTAGGGTTATTGGCGCTCCCGATAAGTTCTACCTTTGCCTGCATCAAGCTCCAGAAGGGCCGAACAAATCTTCAGGTCTCTATAATCATTTTGGGGTACACGTTAATGATTTCGAAGCTTTCATTCAAAAAGTTGAATCATTAAAAATACCAATTCTTTACGGTGGGGTTATTCAGTGGCCTCACTCTAAGTCTCTTTATATTGAAGGGCCGAATCAAGAAGAAATTGAAATTAGTGAAAATTACGGTGGTGGTCTGGACTAAAATAGGAAGTGTGCCATGATTCTTAAAAAATTATTTCTCTCTCTCGCTACTTACTGCATGATCGGAACGCCCCAAATTCTTCACGCTCAAACTCTTTCAGGTGAGTGGGTTAATTTAAGTTCTAATAATTACAATACAGTCCACCTAATTGATATTGATGGTAAAAGCTATATGAACACTTATCAAGATTATATCTACCCCAATGGAGAACTGGCCTATCGAGTAGATCAAGCTGCTCAACTAAAACAAGATGGAGAGAGAGTAACGGGAAATATCTCTTATTATGATTCAAGGGGTTGCTCGTTTACAGATCTCCCCATTAGAGGCCAAGTAAGAGAGGATAATGGAGTTGAAGTGCTTGAGCTTTTAGTGACAACTCCTCGCTATCGAACTGTTACAATAACGACTGGTAACCACAAAGGTTATTATCGTCCAATTTATTGTGAAGTTCCGAGGCGCTATCATCGCGCACCGCAACGTTATATCTGTGGACACGAGTATGTTCGCCCATCACAGCGCAGAGAGTGCCGCCTGATCGAGACTGTAGAGGTCGCAATCAAGCTTGAAAAAATGTAGTCCCTGAAATGGAGCAATGCCCTTTTGATTCCGTGAGAATCAAAGTAAATTTGTTCCATGAATGAATTAAATACCGAGACAAAAACCGTTTTTCTAGAAACTGGCGAGAAAAAGACTCTCGCCGCGCTTCAATATGCCGTCGAAAGAGATCTTGAAGGACCGAATTTTGAGGCCAAGATTTCCTTAGATTATCAAAATCAACGCATTCGCGTGCTCGACTATGAAGGCAAAAACTTAAAAGAGCTTGTCCTCAATTTGCGAGAGCTGGCCGAAAAAAACCAATTTGATAAAATTATCTTCATGGCAAAAGAAGATGATTGGGAGTCATTTCTGACCCATGGCTATAACCTTGAGGCCATTATCAAGTATTATCATCAGGGCGAAAACGCCTATGTTATGAGTAAATTTCGATCTCAAGAAAGATTGACTTCACCCAAGCAAATGGATGAAACGCTCTTAATCGAAACATTGATGGAAAACCCTCCTCAGGTCAACCATCAAAGCCTACCGGAAGGCCATGAGATCAGGCTGGCCACACGAGAAGAAATACCGGCCTTAGCAAAATTATATGGCAGAGTATTTGAGTCTTACCCCACACCACTTGGCCATACTGAATACATTGAAAAAGTTTTCGAGGTCTCAAGTTTATTTTCCGTTGTGACCTATGAGGGAGAAATCGTTGCTGCTGCTAGTGCGGAGTTTCTTTCAAAGCTCAAGTCTGCAGAGATTACGGACTGTGCAACTCACCCTGATCACCGAAAAAAAGGATTGATGACAGTTATTGTTCAATTCCTTGAAGATGAGCTTCGAAAACGTGATTATATATGCTCATTTTCCATGGCCCGAGCAAAAAGTTATGGAATGAATCAGATCTTTTATAATCTCAACTACCAATACATGGGACGACTTATTAATCAGTGCGATATTTTTGGTGATTTTGAAGATATGAATATCTGGGCAAAAAAACTACGGAAGTAATCCAAGAAATATCTAAGACATATATAGGTTATATATAAAGAGGTAAAGAATGTTTCACATAAAGCACCTAATTATGATTCTTCTTTTTACATGCTTTTCTTGGCAGTCACTTGCCAGCTCTGCACCAGATACAGACTCATCACCTTCCACTAATCCAAATTGCCAAAAGATTGCTTTACCGGGACTACCTGTAGAGCTTCAATCTTGTTTTTATCCATCTAAAGGAGAAAACAGAGATCTTTTATATTTTTTTCACGGCATTAGAGGAAGTGCAACGGATTGGGAAAGTGAAATTTATTTCCCACACTTTTTAAGACAAAATTGGGAGCAAAATCAAAAAGATAGACCCAATGTACTATCCTTATCTTTTGGGCCGGAGTGGTTCTTGGCAAGGCAGAATGAATCACCTCTAAGTGGGCTTTATGAGGTTATGATTCACTTACTCCCCTCCTTAGAAGTCCAATTGCAAAAACAGCTCGGCATTAAGTTTGATCGAAGAATGATTATGGGTCCCTCTATGGGTGGAGTGAATACAATTCTAATGAGTATGAAAGGTGATATCGATTTCGATAAAGTCGCAATTCTTTGCGCTCAAATGGCAGAAGTAGATCCATTTGGCGATAATGATGAAACTCTGAATTTTCTGCGCTCAACAAAGGCCTATCAATATCACTTAGCGAGAAGAAGTGAAGAGCTTGTTTACGATCGTTTTTTCTTCACATTAAACGTCCTTCAAAACGTTTGGCCGACGCCACATGACTGGGAAAGAGCAAATCCATTAAACTTGGCAAAAGAGCTCTCTCCTTCGACTTCAACACAATTCTATCTCACAACTGGAATTTACGACCCCTATGCAAATTATGAAGGAAACTTAAAGTTTCTCTCAACACTCAAAGAGAATAATATTGATGTCGAGTGGAGAGAACTATGGTCTGGCCACTGTGAAATCGATATTAAAAGTCTTGCTGAATTTTTAGTTAACTAAACTGGAGTCTTAAGTGAAAGTTAAACAGTCACTAAACTATGTTTTTCTATTACTGCTGATCACGATGGGCCTCATAGCTTGCACATCAAACAATGAAGAAAAAAATATGTCCGAACATAAGAAAGAGCTTATAAATCATTACACATGGCAACTTACTTACTTAAATGGCCATGAAATGAAAAATTATGACTTCACAGATCGAAAGCTAGAAAGCATCCCCCACCTTAAGATGAATACGGATAAAACATTCGTCCTAGGTTCTACTGGTTGCAATCGTCTCTCAGGGGCTTTTAATTTCTCAGAAAGTGAGGAGAGATTTCACTTAGTTTTCACGCCTTTAGCAGTCACAAAGAAATTCTGTCCAGATACACCTTATGAGCAAGATTTTTTGAAGCTATTACATGAAACGGAATATGTTACCATAGACCTAAACGATCTCACTATGAGCTTTAAAAATAAAAATGGTGAAGTGACGATGACCTTCTCTATTTTAGAAGAGGTCTCATAGTGATCCTAACTGACCACTTTCAAACAAATAAATTTTCAAACAAAGATCAGTACGACGCTTTCGTTTCAAATATCGGAATTTTCTTTGATGTCAAACAAGACCCACACAAAGATAAAACAGGAAATCACTTTATCGCTGATATGAAGTCTTACTTTTTAAATGAAGTTGTTCTAATCAAAAGTAAAATTGAAGCTCAATACTTTTTTCGAAATAAACAGATGATTAGTCGTAGTAGTATTGACCACATTCTCATTCAAGTTTTTAGTAAAGGGTGGACTAGTAACCTGAAAACTAAAGATGAACTCTGCAAAGGGCGAAAACTCATAGTTATAGATACCTCTCAACCATGGCAAGCCTACAACCCAGACTTTGAAAACTATACGCTAGTTATCCCTCGGCGGACTTTATTCAATTCAATTGGAGACCCACATATCTTTCATGGAAAAATTTTAGATTGCGATAGAAACCCGATGGCAGACATCTTATATAAATACGTTTACTCTCTAGGCGAGTCCATAGAAAAAACGCAGTCATCCCTAGCATCTACAATATGTCGTGCCACACAAGAGATTGTAAAAGCAGCATTAAAGCAAGAACTTTTCTTCGATCAAAATAATCACATAGAAATGAAATTTACAGTTCATAACGATGAATATCTAACTCCCGTTAAACTAATGATTAAAGAATATATTGAAAAAAACCTACATGACCCCCAGTTAAGCGTAAACTCCATCTCAAAAAATATGGGGGTCTCAAGATCTCAACTCTATAGACTTTTTCCGAAATCAGAGGGTGGAATAATGAGCTACGCTCGCTCCACTCGACTAAGAAAGGCCTATTTAATGCTTACAGATTCAAATAATAACCATCTTTCAATTGGTGAAATTGCTTATAAATGTGGATTTGAAAATGAGTCTAGCTTTTCACGTTCATTTAAAAATCATTTCTCCCTGCAACCTCGCGAAGCTCGATATACTCAATACATGAATCCACGGTTAAAAACAGAGCAAAACCATTGGCATAATTGGATCTATAAACTTTAAACAATTTGTATAAAGTCTCGGGACTTTGTGTAAAAAACAAAAACTATTTTGCACTACAATATAGACATACGACTCCCAAAAGAGGCAGGGGTTTCGTTTTTATTAACAGACCTTTGCCTCACCCCTTCAAAAACAACCCTTTAAAATTAAATAGATAATATACCTCGACATTTTTGCGTTTGCCTTTTTCAAACACTTGTTCCAAATTATGACTTCTATGTTTTAAATGAGAGAAGTTCCATGACAAATCAAACTGCAGAAAAAATTAAACAAGCGGCTTACCGATTATTCGCAGAAAAAAGCTACGATGGCACAAGTGTCAGAGATATAGCAGAACTAGCAGAAGTCAATGTCAGTGCAATCAACTATCACTTCACAAGCAAAGAAAAGCTTTTTACTCAACTTATGACTCAGATTGCAACACAGCAGGTTCCACAGGCCATGTCTTTTCTTACTCCGCCACCTGAAACAAAGGCCGAGTTTGAGATCAGATTACAGCTTTTTTTTCGGTCGATTATTGAAACCTCTATAAAGTTTCCATATCAAACGAAGATGTTTCATCTTCACCTTGAAAAATTTGTACAAGAAAACCCAGAAGTATTTAAGGAAACATTTTATCAAACCCACTTAGCTCTTCACAACTTTATACGAAGTTCTCAAGAGGCCAATTTGCTCAATCAAAACCATGAACCCGAAATTCTCGTTCAAATTGTTTTTGGTGGGCTATTTGATATGATCGGCAAACAGAATACCATGAAAGTTTTTAAATCATTCGATTTAACAGACGAAAATTTTCAGAAAAAATACATAAAAACTCTTATTCAGTCCTTGGGGCTTTAAAATGAAATATAAACTTTACACTCAACTTATCCTTACAGGTCTCTTATTAATAAACCCTGTACTTCACTCTAAGGCGAAGACCACAACAATTGAGCTTACTTTAGACAAGGCAGTAGAAATGTCTTTAGACTTTGCTCACTCTATTCAAAAAAGTGAGCAAATTACAGATCAATCGAGATGGTTAGTACGAGAAGCGAGAAGTTCTGCACTACCTAGTATACAAGTCGAAGGAAGATGGCAATACAATGCCGACATACCATCATTTGGTGGCTTTAGCCTGACAAACAAGTATGAGTACGCAAGTACAGTTCAACTTAATCAGGCCCTCTATACCTTTGGTACTATATCTACTGCTATCGAAACTGCAAATCGAACGATCGAACTTTCTTTAATTCAACAAGACGTTGCTCGCCATGAAATTGCACACGAAGTTCACCAAGCTTACTTCACGGCCGTACTTGCAAAAAAGCAATACGAAATAGCTAAAGACTCATTAAAAAATTCGAAAACGAATTTTGCAATCTTTCAAGAAATAACAAGAAGAGGAAGGGCACCTCAACAAGATCTCATTCGCCTACAAGCAGACATTGCTTCTCGCAGGCCACAAGTTGAACAGGCAAAATCTCAATATGAACAGGCCCTAATAAATCTAAAAAAACTAACAGGACTTATAGAGCATGAAAGGACTTCTATTAAATTATTAACAAGCTTTTCTGATGCTAACCAATTACCTTCTTACGATCGATCACAACTTTATCAAAAATTACATCAAGATGAGCCTCAACTTAGAAGTCTTGGAAAAAACATTAAACTACAGGATAGTATTGCTAAGGCCAATAGAATTTCCAATCGACCACGTTTAAGTGCTTTTGCCAATAAGACTTTCTCTGCGACAGATAACGACACCCTATTTGGCTCGCAACAAAAGCTAAACTCTACGGCCTTTGGACTAGCTTTAACTTGGGATATTTGGGATGGAGGAGCAAAAAATGCTCGATACGAACAGGCATTAGTTGATCGCAATATTGCCATCTTAACGAAAGATCAAACTAAAAATCAAATGCAAGCAGTCTTAGGCCAAACAATACAAAACTATGAGTCATTAAAACGAGTTTTACCAATGACTAAAGAGTCTGTAGAGCTTGCTGAAAACTCTTTTAGATTAAGTCAAAATAGATTTCGATCTGGAGAGACGACAGTTACGGAGCTTAACGATGCAGAATCTCTATTGACGCAAGCAAAAGTTCAAAAAGCGATGATTTATTTTGAAATACACCAATCAAACGCAACAATAAAGAGACTTACATCTCAACTTAATAAACAGTAGGAAAAAATATGAAGTTTCCATTTCGGTTATTTGTCTATCTTTTCTTTGCCGGATTACTTGCTTTTGCCGTTGAATGGCAAAAAGGAGTGATCACGGAAAGAAACAGTGCAGAGCTCATCAGTGTTTTAAACGAGTGGAGAAATAATGGTTGGCCAATTGAGACTTGGGAAATAACGAAACAGCCTTTTCTTGATATAGAAACAGTTTCTCTACTTAAACAAAATTCGAGAGAAGCTATTTTTGTCATGCCTATCGAGCGAGCACGAAACGTTAGAGTCGGAATGAAAATAATGAATCCCAAGACTTTTGAAGTCATCGGAGAAATCTCTAGAATTCCCCAGAGAGTAAATTCCAGTCATGGGATGAAAGAGATTCGCGTTGGCCTCTCAAAAGCCTCATCCAATAATAAGCATATTTTTGAAACTGCTTGGGTTGTAAAAAGCCTAAACTCAGAACTCATAATCCCCATTGAAGCTATCTCATACGACAAAAATAAAGCATTTGTCTGGGTACTCGATCAAGAAAATAACATGCCTATTCAACGCAAAATAGATATTGCTGAGAATAACCCATGGGCATATCGAGTTATATCAGGTGTCGCCAGTGGGGATATTCTCATTACCAATGGTACTGCAAATATCGAGCGTAGAAGCAAAGTTAACCCTCTTCATAAAGCAGGGCCTGCTGATCTATTTCTCTATCTTAAAAAAGTGGAAAGTTTATGATTGAAACATTTGTAAAAAGACCAGCAACAACTATTATGATGGTTCTATTTTTCGTCCTGCTTGGGCTTGTTTCCTTTACCCAGATTAGGACTGAGCTCTATCCACAAATTGATTTTCCACTTGTTTCTGTAAATATTGTCTATCCAGGAGCTTCACCTTTAGAAATTGAGTCAGAAGTTTTACGTAGACTTGAAGATGAAATTGTAGAGGTTCCTGGAATCAAACAAATGGAGTCTCAAGCATTTGAAAGTGCAGGTTTTATCTTAATTGAATTTGAACTCTCTGAAGATGTAAACGTTAAAACAGCAGAGGTAAAAGATAAAGTTGAGGCCATACTAAATGATTTACCCAATAGAGCAGAGCGACCGATTGTACAAAGAATCGACCCTTTTGCCACCGCAGTGGTAAATCTTGTTTTAAGAAGTGAAAACCACAGCACAACAGAGCTTTATGAATTTGCCGATAAGAATTTAAGACAGTTCTTTTCTCGGATAACTGGTGTCGGTTCTATCGACTTACTTGGTGGTCAAGCGAGACAAATAAAAATCGATCTTGCGCCAGATCTCATGGCCAAACACTTTATTTCAATCTCGGAAGTTATTAACGAAATAGGAATACAAAATCTCACATTACCTGGAGGGAATATAGACAGAGAAAGATCTCTGATTGCCGTGCGGTTTATTGGTGAGTTTGAATCACTGGATCAAATTCGAAATATGCTTCTCACCAATCGTGATGGAGATATTTTTAAACTCAAAGATATTGCTAAAGTATATGATGGTAGCGAGAGAGTCGAGTCCATTGCGAGATTTGAGGGAGAGAACGCTCTTGCGATTGGGATTAACAAAGTATCCGATGGAAACGATGTTGAAGTTTCTGAAGGAGTACAAAGAGTTCTTAAAGATATCGAAGAAATCCTTCCTCAAGGGATGACTCTCGACATTGCAGTAGATCAATCTGTTTTTATTGTGAGAGAAACACTAAGTACTTATAAAAGTATTCTCATAGGTATTGCTTTAACTGTTCTAGTACTTTTCTTTTTTACTGGTAACCCAAAAATTACAGTTATCGCTTCAGTTGTTATCCCCTCTTCACTCGTGTCTGCAATTTTCCTGATGGAAAGCTCAGGTTTTACGATCAATTTTATGACTCTTTTGGCCATGGCCACATCTCTAGGGACACTCATTGCCAACGCTATTGTGATCGTTGAGAGTGTCTTGCGTCAGCTAGAGAAGGGAAAAGATCCCGAGACTGCCGCGATTGATGGAATGAAAGATGTTATTGTCCCCGTATTGGCCGCAGGTGGAACCAATCTCGTTGTTTTCACTCCGATAGCCTTTATGGGAGGAATCATTGGCCAATTTATGATGCAATTTGGGCTAACTGTTGTTTACGCCACCATTTTTTCATTGATTGCATCTTTTAGCTTAACTCCAATGATGTGTGCACTTCTCTTAAGACAGCAGGCACCAAATCAAAGACCAAATTTCTTTGTCCGCACATCAACGAAAATGACGGATTGGATGCTCAAAGAGTATCGAATCATCTTCAACCTTATGTTTAAATTTCCAAAAAGCTCAATAATTTTTGCCATTCTCGGAGTTATTGGAGGTTTTAGTGTCGCTCCATATATTGGGAATGAATTTATCCCTCAATCAGACCAAGACAGAATTGAGGTTAAGTTAACTCTTCCACAAGGAAGTAATATTCAAAAAACACTTAGCACAGTACTAGAAGTTGAAAGTGAGTTGATGAAATATGAAGAAGTCGAAAATGTATTTTCTAACCTTGGTGTAGATGGCCAGGAAAATGCAAGTATCATTGCAAATCTATACCCTGCAGATGAGAGAAGTAGAAGTGACGTTCAATTGATTGAATTAATCACACCAACACTTTCACAAATTCCTGGAGTAGAAATAGAAATCATCAGAGGTGATGGCGGTGGCGGAGGTAACGCAGATATTTCAATCCATATTCAAGGTATTGACTATGATGAAATGATTAAAACCTCCTACAAGTTTAAAGAAATCATGCAAGAAACAGGTTATTTTAGGTCCGTCTCATCATCATACAAGATGCCAGGAACAGAGTTAAACTTCTATCCAAATGCAGATGCGATAAAGCGTCTTGGCCTTAATAATGCAACTATAGGAGAAGTAGTTCGTGCATCAATCTATGGAAATGATCAAAATCTTTTTAAAGAAGATGGAGAAGAATATGAAATCATGATTCAAATCGATGATCTTCACAAAAATAATCTTCAAGGCTTAAGTAGCATATTAGTTTCTACTAATTATGGCCTCATACCTCTTCTAGAACTTGGAGAAATACGAGTTGAAAGAGGTACGCCAAACATAAGAAGAAGAGATAGACAAAGAGTCATTCAATTAGATGCATACATAGGAAGATCAACAGCTGGTGTCATTCAAGCAGAACTGACACAAGCCTTTAATCAAATCGAGATGCCAGCAGGACACGGTTTTGCCTTTGTTGGA
This sequence comes from Bacteriovoracaceae bacterium, assembly GCA_007116425.1. GTDB lineage: Bacteria > Bdellovibrionota > Bacteriovoracia > Bacteriovoracales > Bacteriovoracaceae > SKIL01. The sequence goes on from SKIL01000125.1 coordinate 16,359, forward strand.
GACGCTGAAAGCCAAAAGGAATCAGGCCAAGAGATTGGAAAGGCATTTGGACTGGCCGTCATTTTAACGTATATGATCCTAGCGGCGATTATGAACTCATTCGTACACCCTTTTACAATATCAACGTCTATTTTTTCATCGTTCGCAGGTGTTTTCACCATGCTTTTTTTCATGAACTCCTCGATTAATATTGCGTCTATGCTAGCATTTGTGATGCTTGTAGGTCTTGCGGTGAATAACGCGATTTTAATACTTGAAGAAGTTGAATTAGAGCTTAAAAAAGATGAAAAAATTCCCATCATTGATGCCATATGGAAGGGTATTCAAAACAAGTTTAGAGCGGTTATAATGACATCTGTGGCCATTATATCAGGGACTGCTCCTCAGATGCTATCATCCGATGGAGGAAAAGCATCCATGGGTGCCGTGATTGTAGGGGGTATGATCGCATCGATTATATTCACCTTTATCCTAACACCACAGGTATACTGGTATATTGAAAGACTTCGAAGATGGACCAGGGGAATCAAGTAAGGGGTTAATAAATGCTTGTAAAATTACTATACCAGAAGGTGTTAAAACCAATCTTTTTTATGTTTTCACCAGAAACAATGCATTCATCATTTGTATGGCTTGGTCAAAATATAGCGAAGACACCTTTGATATTATGGCCCCTTTCAAAAATTTACGGGATACCGAAAAGTACACCAGAAGTAAAATTCGATGGACTCACATTTAAAGGCCCTGTATGCCTAGCTGCTGGCTTTGACTATAATGGCAAACTCTCACACTGTCTCTATAGTATGGGTTTTGCCGGTGAAGAGGTCGGATCATTAACTGCTAGAAGCTGCGAAGGTAATGTCCCGCCAAGGCTTACCAGACTTATAAACTCTAAAAGTATACTAGTCTATAAAGGACTAAGAAACGATGGTGTCGACAATGTCATCAAAAGATTAAAGGCAAAAAAAATACCTAAAGACTTTGTGCTAGGGATTAGTATAGCTAAAACAAACGATTACCTTTCAGTCGAGCTAGAAGATGGAATTCAAGACTATTGCTATGGTCTAGAACAACTTGTAAAAGCAGACCTTGGAGATTTTTATACTATTAATGTTTCATGCCCAAATGTTTTTGGTGGAGAAGACTTTGCCTCAAAAGATAAACTCAACCAGTTATTAACTGAACTCAAAAAAATAAAACACAATAAACCTATGTATGTAAAACTACCGATCAACAAACCCTGGGAAGAGTTTTCAAGCATGCTAGAGGTCGTAAAAGAGCACGAATTCAACGGTGTGGTCATTGGAAACCTAAATAAGAACTATGAAGACCTCTCTGATAAAGATGAGATCCCCAGTGAGTACAGAGGTGGTATTAGTGGTCGTCCCTGCCAAAAACTTTCAAATGAACTCATAGAAAAAACAAGAGAGAAGTATCCAAAAGATTTTACGATTATTGGTTGTGGCGGAGTTCTAAGTCCTGAAGATGCGATTGAGAAAATAAAGCTAGGGGCCAACCTAGTCCAACTCATCACTGGGATGATTTTTAATGGGCCACACCTTATGCGAGAAATTAATAAAGAGTACTCTAAATATATGAAACAGTTAGAAAACTAGGCGACTTTCTTCTTAGTTCGTTGAGAAAACAACTCCACAACCTTGTTTAAGATTTCTTCGCGATCAAAAGGCTTTTTAAAATCAGCTTGAATCATATATTCTTGATTAGATTTAAGCTCTTCAAAACTAATATCTAAACCACCAGTTAAAAGAAAGATTTTGGGTTGAACAAAATGATTGAGAGAGCGAATTTTTCGTGTTAGCTCTAGACCATCCATAATAGGCATTTTCACATCTGTAACAACGAGATCATAATTCCTGGCCCCACTCATGAAATCTTGGTAGGCCTTAGCTCCATTCTCGAACTCAAAAACATCAAAGCCAATTTCGTAGAAGATATCACTCACGATCATCCTGATGTCCTCCTCATCGTCAACGATCATGACTTTTAATCCTTCAAAATTGCTTGCGTTATTCCCACCAAAGTCTTGGTTTAGAACCTCATTTTCTTCAGATGTCTGAAAGTCATTTTCTGTACATGGAAATGTGATAGAAAATGTAGTTCCCTCTCCTAATCGAGAGTCTACTTTAATCTTTCCATCATATTCTCGAACTGTCCTAAAAACAAAAGGAAGTCCAATACCAGTCCCCTTTCCGACCTCTTTAGTCGTAAAAAATGGGTCAAATATTTTTTCAAGAACCTCATCGTCCATTCCAACTCCGTTATCAATAACAGATATAATTACAAGGTTCTTATCACGACTTAAAGTACAACGAAAAATAATTTCCCTATTTCCAACTCCTTCCGTTGCGTCTTTAGCATTAGAAAGTAGATTCATAAAAACTTGCTGCAGTTTCCCACGGTTGGCCTGAACCGAATACTTCGATAATTTATCATCAAAATCGCACGATATATGAACTCCCTCTTTAGCATAAATTTCTTTAACCATTTCCACTGAAAAATTGATTTCATTTACAATGCAAATATCATCAATTGACTCATCATCCATTCGGGCAAAAACTCTAAGGCTATTCACAATATTAGCAATTCTTCCAGTCGCTTCATATATATGTGAAATATCTCGAGATATTTGCTCATACATTTTAGGATCAACGGCCACCTTTTTATTAATAAAATCCAGATAACCTTTTATGATCGCAAGAGGATTGTTTATTTCATGCCCAATACCCGCAGCGAGCTCACCAATAGAGGCCAACTTACTACGATGTAGCGAAATTCTTCTTTGCTCATCAAGCTCTGACCTTAAGTGGGCCCGATAGATCAAGTCACCAAAACTTTTTGAAATTATTGAAATAGATTTTTGTACACTGGTGTCCAAGTCATGAGAGTCACTTTTTGCAACCAAAACGCCAAAACATTTCCCATGGTGCACAAGTGGTATATATAAAATTTGATTCTCATAGTGGAAAAGAAGACTTTGGACTATAGCTCCAATAATTCCATCACCCATTTGGCAAGTTTGAGGCATTTGGAATAAAGCACTATCCTTAGACTTATAAATGAGATTTAATTGTTGATTATCATCAGCAAGATATAAAATCAGCTCATCAGAAAGACTTGACGCTGTAAATTTTTGGACTTCTTTACAAGCTGAGTTTATCTTATTTAAAAGATTTAGATTTGTGTCCGAAATATCAAAAATTTTGTTCACAAACTTTTGCTGACCTAAAGACTCTTCAAGCTCATGTTGAGTTTTCTTCAATGATGTAATATCGTAACGAAAAGCAAGAAACTCTTGGACTACTCCATTTTTATCAATCAGAGGTGTAATTGTCGTATCAACCCAATAGAATGTTCCATTCTTTCTTTTATTTTTAATCTCTCCACGCCACTGCTTACCTTGCTTAATCACACTCCAGAAATTTTCAAAAAAACTTTTTGGGTGATGTCCTGAATTTACGATTCTGTGATTTTTACCGATCAATTCA
>SKIL01000227.1 GCA_007116425.1 Bacteriovoracaceae bacterium
AACATTTTTTAATGACAAGTACTTTTTGACATCGTTTGCAGCTGTAGCACACCTATCAGAGGGAAGTGGCATCGCACGAGAGGGATTTTACTTTTCAGAACAGCTCAATGGTGTGAATCAATTGAATGCCTTGGCCGGAAGAATTGATGCTTTTGCTTCTATCCCGGTACCTAAATGGTTGGGCATTCGTTGGAAGAAGTTTAGATTGAACATCTTCAATTGGAGTGGTATCCGGGCAACAGGTTATGTGATCGATCATCAGCAAGGACCTGTTGACTTAACTCGCTTACAATAATGTTACGGAATAAAACCGCTTATAAGTTCTTAGGGGGAGGATTGTTTGTAGTCCCCCTCTTCTTTTTTGCTTTATCTTACAACTTTTCTGATACTCCCAAATTTGAAAAAGATTTTTCATTTTTAACCTATCAATACAAAATTATCTCTGAAGGAGGCATGGGAACTGGTCTAGAGGTTTATAGCCGGTGGGAAGGACTCTTTAACTTTTACTTTGTTTCGTCTCGGGAGTTGAAAGTCACTCCCTTTCAAACTCAGGCCGTGTTACGTGTAAGTAATCACGAACGTCAGGATATTCTTGAGAAAGTGATTCCTTTATTTGAGCAGACGGCCCATATCTTACTTAATGATGAGGGGATGCCTAAAAATATTAAGTTAAGTTTTCCCGATCATGTTGAAGTTGAGATTGAAGAAATTGTCGCTAATCAATTTCGCTCGATCTTAAATTATTTAATATTGCCACAATTACAAACACGTGAATTTGTTGAAACCCATTGCTTAATGGGACGCTGTACTTACACAGTCACGAGTAAGCGGGAGAGTAGTTCTTCTGTTGAGCTTCAAGTGCAACGTCAATTGCAATCGGATATCGCTCTGTTGAGCAATTATGAATTATCCTTTACTCCTCATGGCCTGATGAATACGAATATTGGAAATGAGCGACTTGATATTCAAGGACAAGATGTTTTAGCGCTTAGGGGCGACTCTTCTTGGAGATTTGAAAGAGTCGAGTCCAATGGAGAGTGTTGCTTGCCCCCACGTGAAAGAGTTGTTCATTTTAATTTCTCAATGGCCGAAGTCAGTCTGGAGATGCGAGTTGCTCAAGCAAAGGCCGACCTCGAGGACATAAGTTTTGAGCAGCTTATTAATCGAGCAAAAGCTAAAATGAATGAGCCTCTTGCTGCCTATGGAACGCTTTATAGCTTAATTAAATCACAACTCCTACTCGAACCTGAAACGGCGATGATGTTCGTTGATGAACTCAAGCAGCTAGAAGATAAGAATAGTTTCTATACGGTCGTAGTGACTGCCCTGGGGAGTGACGGCAGCGCTTCGGCACAAAACGCATTGCTCGACTTAATTGAGCACTTTGACCAACGTGATGATGATTTTGAAGTCAGAAGCTTAATGCTCTCTTTAAGTTATGCGACAAATCCAACGACTCAGGCCCTTGAGTTTGTTCGTCAGTCCGCTGATTGGGGAGAAGCTCTTGAAACGAGACGTCAAGAAACCGCTCGTTTAGTTTCAGGGACGATGGCCCATCATCTCCTTCAGCACGGTGATAATGATATCGCCCTAGATATGATAGGCCTCTCTGATAGAAGTATTGACTTTAGGCAAATGGATGAAAGAGAACTGATATTTCATTTGGAGGCAATGGGAAACAGTGGGCACCCTGAGGTCGCCAGTCATTTATTTTCGATGCTAAACGACTCTTTTGCTCTCGATATTAAAGAGACGATCCTTTATTCTTTGAGATTAATTCCGCAAGAAGAGGTGGCAGATCTTTTAATTCGCTATTCCAAGAGTGATGACTCTGAAATGGCCCAGGCAGCGCAACGGGCCTTGGATTTACGTTGTCGTTATTGCCTAAACTGTGAAAGAGCATGCCCCTAGACTTCTCAGTTGAATGTATAGCATTTTTACGTGATGGCTTGTAAAAGTTTCAGACAAGAAATAGAACATCATCAATGATGAAAAAACTTTTCGCCCAAATAACATTTTCTATCTTTTTTATTTTTTGCCAGACTCTTTCGGTCTTAGCTGTTGACTTTGGTGTAGCTGTCAAAGAGGGGGAGTGGGAGAGTGTCGTTGCTTTTACAAAAAAAGACTCTGCGAAAGAGGGAAAATATCAGATTTTTTGCACCGGTACACTCATTGATCAAAGGTATATACTCACTGCTGCTCATTGCTTTCAAGAGGGAGGTCAAAGACCCTCTAGTCAAACGTTAAGAGATCTCTCTGGCGAGATAAAAGTTTATTTTGGAACAGGTGAAGATGGTGGAGTTGTTGAAAACTCACTTGTTACGATAGAGAGAATTCTTCTTCATCCCTCTTATTTAAGAGACATCAGGGGGCAAGCGGATATTGCTCTTGTCGAGCTAAAAGAGGACATAAGCTCTATTGAACCTCCTATGCTTGCCCTAGACTATAATCTTCTCCGGCATCAGGTAAGAAGGGGGACAGAGTTAACTGTTGTAGGCTTTGGTTACTCTGAACAGCTATTGGGACCTTTTGGTCCAACTCAAGAGCTTTATGGCCGAAAGCACTTTGGTCAAATTGTTATAAAAGGAAAGACGGCAGATGAGTTTCAAACCGTCGCAGGAGATGCAGTTGATAGTTTTGGGTTGTATCGCCAAGCGCCTCGAATGGGTGATAGTGGAGGGCCAGCTTTTTTCTTTGATGAACAAACAAATAAATTTTTTCTCGCCGGTGTGATATCTCGGGCGGCCAGACACAATTATGCGGGAACAGGAACAGCATTGGCGTCCGTTGCAAATTGGATTTGCTGGATTGAAAGACAGACTGGAGTTGAATTTCGTTTTAATCAAGAAGAGGAAGGGCCGGATTATTGTCGTCAAGAAAATATAAATTACAATCGAGTCGATATTGAAAATATTGATTTCTTGTCAAGTTGTGAGAATCGAGAAAATGAGCCGATCGCTCGACAGTATACTCTTTTTATTTTAGAGCAAGTTTTGGGCAAAAATGATTGTTTAAGTTTATATACTGAACTAAGAGAACGGACAAATCTAAGTGTTGATGCTTCCTATTTAGTAGATGTTTCGCTATTGGCCCCATTTGTCAATTTAGAGCGGTTAAGCTTGCGAGACAATCGGATTCAATACAGCTCTCCTTTGAGTCATTTAACAAATCTACGATTTTTAGATTTATCGTATAATAATTTGAGAGATCCTGAATCTCTTGAATCCTTAAATCACAATTTTGGAACCTGGTTGGTCGGCCTTGAGCGCCAATATAACAATATCGCACAGACTGCTTTTATTCGCTTGTGTCAGGATCCTAGAACAAGTGAAAATGCGCGAAGAACTATAAATGCTATTATCGAGCAGTTTAATATGCGTCCAGAAGAGTGTATAAATGCCAACTATGAGCTTTTGAGACTTCGCTCATTACATATTTACAGGGCGCGAGGCCTGACTGATATGTCGGCACTTGAAGGCCTGAGGACTTTAGAAGAGTTAAATCTATCGCATCAAAAAGTTCGAAATCTCGACTTTCTTTATCGAGTGAGTTCATTGAGGTCACTTGTCTTGGATGAAAATAATTTGCATGATGTAGACCTTACGCCGATTTTGACCCATAGAAATTTACGTCACCTCTCTTTACAAAACACTCAGCTTTCTCAAGGTCAACTTGAAGTTTTGGCGGGTTTGCCACGCTTGAGGCTTTTAGATGTTTCCCGCAATCAGCTAGAAGATCTCCAAATCTTTCAAGAACGTATTGATAGAGGAATCTTGCAGGTTATTTTAACTGAGTAATAATTACAATGTTGGAAGTTGTCAGGTTTCTGATTGTTAAAACTTTTATACAAGGGCGTAAGTGATTAAACGATTTTTTGGAGATTTAAAGAATGAAAATTTATAATAAGCTTAGGCCATTTATTGTTCTTTTGGGTATTTCAATTGCCCTTCTATCTACACGTGCTTATGCTCTTGGGAGTATTAACCTCCTCACGGCACCGAAGGAAGTCATTACAACTATATCTGAAGTCGTTTTAGATCAAACAGATGGTCAATTGCGTGGTGCCAATGTACTTGCTGATAATGACAGACGATTACTTTATATTTATGCAAGTAAGGCCTCTGAGCTTCGTGATTTAATGGATGCTCGACGTAATGGTTGGGAAGTTTTATTAAAACTTGAAAGTGGAAAAGGGAAGTCCCTCAACGGCGCACATTTTTACATAGAATCAGTTGAAATTCTTTCTCGTGAAAATAAATTATCAATTGGACTATTGACTGAACAAGTACATATTGATCCGATCGTGGCCACCTCGAAGTCTGATTTATTTAATATTTTTGATTCGGTCTATCCCTATAAATACTACTCTTATGATGTAAATGATGACTGTTTTAATCGCGCTCATTTTTGGTCAAGAACTTATGAGCATAATTTGTCTTCAAAAAATCAGCGAATGGGAACGGATAAGGTTTTTATCTTTTTCTCGCAAGCTTACACAAAGAAATATGATCACAATTGGTGGTATCACGTAGCTCCGATGGTTTATTACCAAAATACGAATTTTCCTTATGTGATTGATCCGACTTTTATCGACGACCCTCTATCTTTGCAGCAATGGCTGGAGGCGTTTGACCCTAATACTGACGGAAGATGTATAGAGATTAATTCACTTGAAGAGTATATGTTTTATAATTCGAGACCGGTTTGTATGTATCTTCGTACATCTATGTTTAGCTATATTCCAAGTGATCTAAGAGGACAGAGAAGGCTTCGAAATTGGAGATGTGGAGACTTTAGAGGTGTTAAGAAGATTCCTGCACCAGGCTCGGAAACTCACAATCCCAACGCGACCTGGGCCGACCCTGAGTTTAATTATCTCATACCTCCATCTTGTCGGTTTTAAGACATTTCGGTGAATACAATCTATCTGGGCCTCCTAAACTAGGAGGCCTTTTGTTTTTAAAAAAGAAAAGAATTTAGTGGAGTACGAAGTAAGTAATAGCACAGGCCTGCCGCAAGTGATGTTGCAGCGGCATAGCGAACTTGGTTGGATTGGGCCTTACCAGTGACAAGGTAGCGAGCAAAACTCTCACAGTTAAATTTGATAAGGCCATAACGAATTTTCTTATTACCAATCCTTTGAATTCTTCTAAATATCTCATCGGTTAAAGGAACTTCTTGTTCTGTTTTCACGTGATAACCTTGAGCGAAGTCCTCTAAAGTAATTTTTCTTATGCCAAAAGGTTGAAAATCATAACATTGATTAGCTTCTAGCATTACACCGTAATGTCGGCCAAGTCCGTTGAGCTTGGGGCGAGAAATAATTTTTACTTTTTTCACCGTTGATCCTCAGGCATTTAAGAGATATTAAGCCTAACATTAATATAGCTATGAACTTATTTTTAGGTCAAGACTTTTAGTTTTTTTGTATTCTTTTTGTAAGCTTGTTATTTTTTTCCTATACTTGTGATCAAAATTTATACAAAAGGTTTCATATGTTTATTGTCATTTCTCCAGCTAAAAAACTCGACTTTGATGTCCCGGCACCGGTTAAGAAAAAAACTCAACTTCAGTTTAAAAGTGAGGCAAATGAACTCGTGGGAACGCTAAAGAAAATGAAAAGACCTGAAATCGAAAAATTAATGAAACTGAGTTCTTCCCTCGCTGATTTAAACTTTAAACGATTTCAAGATTATGAAAATAATTTTGATATCTCTAATTCAAAACAGGCCTTATTTGCTTTTTCTGGTGATACATACGTTGGACTTGATGCTAGCTCGTTATCTGAAAAAGATATTGAGTATGCTCAAGACCATTTGGGTATTCTCTCTGGTCTTTATGGACTTGTGAGACCTCTTGATCTCATTCGTCCCTATCGCCTAGAAATGGGCACAAAGCTAAA
>SKIL01000293.1 GCA_007116425.1 Bacteriovoracaceae bacterium
CCAAAAAATGATAATACTGGTCCTATAGGACCATTTTTACCAAACTCTGATTTACGTCATTTTGTTTTATCACTGGCGCTTTATAAGTATTCTAATTTATTGAAAGGTGAGCCACTATTTGTAGAACGTCATCGTATTGTTTTACGTAAAATCAATGACTTATGCTTAAGTTTTGATTCCAGTATTTCGGACATGGGAATCATCTCCCATCATATCTCATTGATTTCACGTGAATGTGAAAAGCTTATTGGCGCAATTAGTCCTGATGACGTACTAAATTCTATTTTTAGTAATTTTTGCATCGGGAAATAGTTTTTTGGACACTTATTGTTTTCTGCATTATTTATAATTAACTTTTTTTTGGAGGAATGTTCCACGTGGAACAATTTAATTTTGATATTGTCGTTCTAGGTGGTGGTCACGCAGGTATTGAGGCCGCATGGGCTTCTTCACAGTTTGGTCTCAAGGTTTGCTTGGTTACTTTGCCTGAAGTTGAAATAGGGTCTACACCTTGTAATCCAGCCGTTGGCGGCGTCGGAAAGGGTCAGGTTGTTAGAGAGATTGATGCACTTGGTGGACTCATGGGTCGTATTGCTGATATGTCTGCTTTACAGTACCGCACTTTAAATGAAAGTAAGGGTTTTGCTGTTCAGTCAACTCGAGTCCAAGTAGACAAAAATTTATATGCTAAAAATGCCCATGCTTTATTAAGTCAGTCTGATGTTGCTATCTTGCGCTTTAGAGTTTCTCGTATATATAAAAACGGTGATCAGTTTAATGTAGAAACTGATTGCGGCAATACGATCAAAGGCACATCACTTGTTGTTACAACTGGTACTTTTCTTGGGGGTAAATTACATACAGGAAGTAAGGTAACCGCTGGTGGTCGTGTTGAGTGTCGCCCGTCTGAGTCTATGTCTAATTTATTATCGAATGTTAAAACGGCCAAGAATCGGTTTAAGACAGGGACGCCACCCAGACTAAAGAAAAGCAGTATAGATTTCACACAGATGGTTGTGCAGGAGTCTGATAAAAATTCACATAATTTTCATTTTAACCATAATCCTTATGATCGATTTATTGATCAGCATGCATGTTATCTAACGAGAACGTCAGCTGCGACTTTAAAAATTATTCGAGACAATAAAGAATTGTCACCAATGTATAATGGCCAGATCAAAGCAATTGGTCCCAGATATTGTCCCAGTATTGAAGATAAAGCATTTCGTTATCCCGATAGAGATGAGCACCATGTTTTTCTTGAGCCAGAGACAATTGACGGAGAAAGTGTTTATCCAAATGGAATCAGTACGAGCTTACCTGTAGATATACAAGAGGCATTTTTAAAAACTATACCGGGACTTGAAAAGGTTGAAATTTTAGTGCCAGGCTATGCTGTTGAGTATGATGTTGTCGAAACAACAATGCTCAAACAGACTTTAGAGTATAGGAATATCGATAATTTGTACTTTGCAGGACAAGTTAATGGTACTTCTGGCTATGAGGAAGCAGCAGGGCAGGGATTGATTGCGGGATATAATGCTGCTTTGAAGATTTTAAAAAAATCGGCCTTAATATTGAGCAGGCATGAATCATATATCGGAGTAATGGTAGAAGATCTCGTGACCAGTTCGCGTGATGAACCGTATAGGCTTTTTACGGCCAGAAGTGAAAATCGTCTTTATATTAGAGAAGATAATGTCTATGAAAGGATGGCCAAGTATAGACTTCAGTTTGGTTTAGGTTATAAGATTGATACTTTTCTTGAAAGTCACCTAGAGTATTGTCATTTGTTGAGGCAATGCCTGGACGAAAAACGATATAGAGATACTCTAGATACCCAAAAATATTTTATATCTATGCAGTACGGGAAATTAATCCCAAATATGACTCTTAGAGATCTCATTAAGCGAGATCCAAGGCAACCTCATATTACCTTGGAAAAAGAATTATCAAAGATGGGTCTAATTTTCGATAGTCGTGTTGTAAGAACGGTTGCGATCGGCTGTAAGTATGATGGATATATACAGAGGGCCGAACTTGAAAATCAAAAAATATTAGAATTAAACAATAAAAAACTCAAATTAGAGCTGATTCTAGACAATAATCACATTTCACATGAGTGCAGGCAGAGAATAGAGCAAATTCGCCCGGAAAACTTTGGCCAGTTGAAGAAAATACATGGGATTAGGCCTGCTACTTTAACATATATTGCAGGTACATTGTGATCCCAGATAGTTTTATAGATCAGTATTATGAATTATTAACAGGTAAATATAAAGGCATCAATCTAACTCGCATTACAGATAAGAGCGAATTTCTCATAAAACAAATTAATGATTCTCTTTTGCCGGCTGATGAGTGCAAAGTTTTTGATGCCCAAGTTAGATCGAAAAAGATCTTAGTTGATATTGGTTTTGGGGGTGGCTTTCCAATATTACCTCTAGCGGCCTATTATCCTGAGACTCAATTTTTGGGATTTGAAGCACGTCGAAAAAAGGCAGATGTTGTACAGAGTATCTCTGATGAGCTCGGATTGAAAAATGTAAAATTATATCACCAGAGAGTGGAGAATGTTTTATTTGATACGTCTTGTGTGATTACGTTTAAAGCTGTTTCTACAATTGAAAACTGTCTCAAGAATTTAAACATACAATCTGAAGATGTAATGGTGTATTTTTACAAGGGGCCCCAACTGCATCAAGTGGAAGATTTAACAGGTGTATTAAAAAAATGGGATTTAATATCGGAAAAAAAAGTTGACTTACCCGGCACTGAGGGGAGAATACTTCTAGGTTTTAAAATTAAAAATGTTCCACGTGGAACATTTAATAAGAAAGAGCTTGTCAAACTAAGCGAGTTCCTTTAATCAGAAAGAATAAACCATTTCAGGAGACCTAAATGGCTAAAATTATTGCGATGATGAATCAAAAGGGTGGAGTGGGAAAGACGACTTCTTCAGTCAACCTTTCCGCCTGTCTAGCTGTTGCTGAAAAGAGAACGCTACTTGTCGACTTGGATCCACAGGGTAACGGTAGTCTTAGTTTGGGACTAAGTAGGGATAAATTTGAAGCTGCCAATATATACCATGCCATTATTGGTGAAACTCCACTAGAGGAATGTATATATAAAACAGAATTAGACTATATGGATATATGCCCATCTGATAACAATCTGTCTGGGGCACAAATTGAGCTTGTGAGTGTCATTGCAAGAGAGTCTAGACTCAAGCAAGCTTTCGAATCTGTTCAGGATAAATACGACTATATTATTATCGACTGTCCTCCTTCATTAGGTTTATTGACGATAAATGCACTAAATGCTGCCGACACCTATATTATACCAATGCAAACAGAATACCTTTCGATGGATGGCCTGGTTCAGCTAATGAAAACAGCAACGATGATAAAGAAGTCACTAAATCCAAGATTGGAGCTGATGGGAATATTGTTAACAATGTATGACAAAAGAACCAGCTTACACAATCAAGTCGTTAGCGAAATTAAAAATCATTTTGGTGATAAAGTTTTCGATGCAATCATTCCTAAAAATGTGAAACTCGCAGAATGCCCAAGTTATGGTAAACCAATTATCCTTTACGATATACAGTCAAAGGGAAGTGAGGCCTATCTTGCGCTTGCAAAAGAGATTTTACTTAGAGAAAGAAGAAATCAAACTGAAGACTCACAACAAACATCGTTAGAGCTGTAAGGAATACAAAATGGCAAAGAAAATAGCACTAGGTAAAGGTATCGCTTCACTTATTCAAGACAATCCAAGTGAAGTTATTATGCAAACCAAAGAAAAGATAAAAAAAGAAGATGAGAAACAAGAGAGTAAAGATAATCATACTCCATACCTCATTGATATTGATCAAATTGAAGCCAATCCAAATCAGCCAAGAAAAATATTTAAGCAAAAAGAGCTACAAGAATTGAGTGCTTCGATCGAACAGAATGGAATCATTCAACCACTGATTGTAGTAAAAAAAGATGAAGGTGAGGGCTTTGAGCTTATTGCTGGAGAAAGAAGGCTTAGGGCCGCAAAGATGGCAGGATTAGAGAAAGTACCTGCGGTTGTTAAGCGTGCAACTGAAAGAGATAGAGTTGTCATGGCCATTATTGAAAATGTCCAACGCTCTGATCTTAATTGTGTTGAAGAGGCTTTAGCCTATTATCAACTAATGGATGAATATGAATTAAATCAGGAAGAACTAGCTAAGAAACTAGGTAAAGAAAGATCGACGATAGCAAATTACTTGAGAATATTAAAGTTACCAAGGCAAGTCGTAGAAATGATCCAAAAGGACCTACTGACTTTTGGACATGCAAAAGTGTTGGCCGCCATAAAAGATAAGGATGATGTTACTCGCTTAGCTAATGAAGTCGTCGCGAATGAATTATCAGTTAGACAATTAGAAGAACTAAGTAAAAAGAAAAAAATTAAAGCAAACACGAGCAACTCATCTGAAGACCGACTGGAAGCTGATAGTCGACAAAGAATGGATGATTTTAGGCAAAAACTTGAAAGATCAACCGGCTTTCATTGTCAAATAGCATCAAAGAAAGGTGGCAAGGGACAAGTTATCTTAAAATTCAATAATGAAGCTGAATTTAACGATATTTACGAGTTTTTATTATCAAAATAAAACTGGTCCTATAGGACCAAAAAATAAGGCGTAATGGAATATGGCCAGTAAAAGCGGAGAAATTTCAGCGGTTATCGAAGAGGGTTGTAAGTTTGAAGGCAACCTTTCTTTTGATGGCGTTGCAAGAATTTCAGGAATAGTTAACGGAAGTATTTTTTCAAATGACACGGTCATTATATCTGACGCGGCCGTTATCAATGCAGATATCAATGCAAATATAATCATTATAAGTGGCACAGTAAAAGGTAATATTCGCGCAGCGAGTCGAGTTGAAATCATCAAGCCAGCTCGGTTTGAAGGAACTATCACGTCTCCAAGTTTGATTGTAGAAGAGGGAGTAATTTTCCATGGAACGACAAAAATGAGAGACAAAAAATAATTATCATTTGATCTAAAAAACCTCACTAAATTAAGTCATTTAACAGAGAAATGCCTTGACGTTCTCACGGTCAAAGAATAGTAATAAAGGGCTTAAAACGACATACAAAACGATTGGTTTACCTACAAAAAATAGGGAATCAATTTCTTAGCTCAAATAATCCACCTGGGGGCCATAGGATATGGAATTTATTCTAGATGTGTTGGGTAAACTTAGTATCGATCAGACATTCATTATTCAGTTTATATTAGTTCTTATTTTTTATTTTCTTATAAAAACTCTTCTAATTTCAAAAGTTCAATACGTTATTGAATTAAGAGATAGTAAGACAACGAAAATGGAAGATCATGCTAATAAGAAGTTTCAAGAAGCGGATAAGCTTGCTGAAAAATTTAAAGAAGAAACTGAAAAAGCATACGTGCAAGCACAAGAAATGTTTGCTGCGAAAAAAAGTGAAATTGTATCAAGAGAAAAAACTCGCTATAAGGCCGTAGAGGCAGAAGTTAATCAAAAAGTTGATGAAGAGAAGAAAGCCTTTGAAGGTGAAATCGCTCAGCATAGACAAAAAGTTATGGAAGGAGCCGATCAACTTTCAAAAGATCTAGTTAACAGAATTATTCAATAGAAAAGATAAGAAGGATATAGGGATGAAGCTTTCGAAAAAACTGGGATTAATCATCATTGGGATCACATTTGTAAATGTGGCCTTTGCAGCAGCTGGTGGTGGATACGGTGAAATTCACTGGACAGATATTATTCACCCATGGATTAACTTTGCATTTATCTTTGGTTTCATTGGCTGGAAAATTAAAGGCATGATTAGTAATGCTTTTACAA
>SKIL01000171.1 GCA_007116425.1 Bacteriovoracaceae bacterium
ATATTCATTTGGCAGATCCTTAGTTTTACCTACCCACAAAATCTTTTCACCATCATGTACAAGTGCAGCGTCTTGAATAATGTCGATATCATCTTCTTGAATATTGCGACCGTCTTTTTCAAAAGCACCTTTAAGTGTAATGATTTGATTTAAGTGAGTAAGTACCTGCATAAAATATACCTTACAGTCTCGGAAATTTAATATTAGAGCGTTTGGAGGCACTTATGGCCTCTTCGTAACCAGCATCAACATGGCGAATGATTCCCATTCCTGGATCAGAATTTAAAACGCGCTTTAGTCTCTTATCCATATCATCGGAACCATCACAAACAATCACCATACCGGCATGTTGAGAGTAGCCCATTCCAACTCCTCCTCCATGGTGAAAGCTTGTCCAACTAGCACCATTCATAGTATTAATCATGAGGTTCAATATTGGCCAATCACTTATAGCGTCTGAGCCATCTTTCATACCTTCTGTTTCACGATTAGGAGAGGCAACGGAGCCACAATCTAAATGATCACGTCCAATAACAATGGGAGCTTTGACCTTTCCGTCACGTACAAGTTTATTAAAAGCAAGTCCGGCCTTTTCACGTTCGCCATAGTTAAGCCAACAAATACGAGAAGGAAGTCCTTGGAAAGAAATCATCTCTTCGGCCTTATCAAGCCAATTCAATAATTTATTATTGTCAGGAAAGAGCTCTCTTAAAGTGTCATCTGTGACTTTGATGTCTGCTGGATCGCCTGAAAGTGCAATCCATCGAAATGGTCCAGATCCCTCACAGAAAAGTGGACGTATATATGCTGGGACAAAACCAGGGAAATCAAAAGCATTGCTTACGCCACCTTGTTTGGCACCTTCGCGCAAGTTGTTGCCGTAATCAAAAACATGACTACCACGCTCTTGAAACTGAAGCATTGCTTTTACGTGGTCGGCCATTGTTTGAATGCTCTGCTCTTGATATTTTTGTGGCCTTTCCTTGCGTAGCTTGTTGGCCTCATCAATACTCATGCCTCGTGGAACATATCCATTAATTGGATCATGGGCAGATGTTTGATCGGTAACGAGGTCAGGTGTAATATTCTTTTCAAGTAGAAATTCATAAAAGTCAGCAGCATTGCCAACACATGCAATAGAAATGGCCTGACCCTTTTCTTTCGCTTCCAAAGAAAGGGCGAGCGCTTCATCAAAGCTTCCCACAAGTCTATCGACATACTTAGATTCAAGTCTTTTTTGGATTCGCCATTCTTCAACATCACAGCAGATGCAGACTCCTCCGGCCATTTTAACAGCAAGAGGCTGTGCTCCGCCCATGCCCCCAAGCCCAGCGGTTAAGACCAATTTGCCTTTTAAATTTGAGCCAGCCCCATAGTGTTTTTCTGCGGCCGCCATAAAAGTTTCATAAGTCCCTTGGAGAATCCCTTGTGATCCGATGTAAATCCACGAGCCAGCTGTCATTTGCCCATACATCATAAGACCTTTCTCTTTAAAATCATTAAAAGTTTCCCATGTGGCCCATTTGGGAACGAGATTTGAATTTGCAATTAATACACGAGGTCCATGCGGATGACTTGGTAAAACAGCAACAGGCTTTCCAGATTGTACTAATAAAGTTTCATCATTTTCTAAGTTTTTAAGTGTCTCAATTATTGCATCTAAATCCTCAGGTGTACGAGCTGCCTGACCATTACCGCCATAGACAATTAAATTTTCACGATCTTCGGCCACTTCAGGGTGAAGATTATTAAGCAGACATCTTAAAGCAGCTTCTTGATGCCAACCTTTACATGTAAGCTCAGAACCAGTTGGTGGTAGTGGAATATTTTTTGTTGTCATTATTTAAGTCCTCCAGCAAATTTTTCTACTGATTTAATGAGTTGGCCATTGTCTATAAGTTCAGCGATAGCATTCATATCCTTATATAGAATACGGTCATTTTCAATGGGGGGTACGACTTGTCGAATAAGTGTGTGAGCAGCTTCTATTGCTGGAGAGCTTTTTAAAGGCCTGTGAAATTCTAACGCTTGAGAAGCACACAAAAACTCTATCGCGAGAACGTTTTTCAGGTTGTCGAGAACTTCCCATAGTTTTCGACCAGATGTAACACCCATAGAGACATGATCCTCTTTGTCTGTTGAAGTCGGAATAGAGTCAACAGATGAAGGGTGGCAAAGGCCCTTGTTTTCACTTGCAAGCGCGGCTGCCGTAACATGAGCAATCATCAGACCGCTATTGAGTCCAGAATCTTTGGTTAAAAAAGCGGGAAGATCAGAGAAGACGGGATTCATCATTTTTTCGATTCGACGCTCAGAAATATTACAAAGCTCAGATAATCCCATAGCAAGGTAATCCATGGCAAAAGCGAGAGCTTCCCCATGAAAGTTTCCGCCTGAAATGACATCATCCTCCTCAACGAAAATAAGAGGGTTGTCAGTAACAGCGTTTAGTTCAGTCGTAATAACCTGAATGGCATGTGCTAATGTCTGTCGACAAGCTCCATGAACTTGTGGAACACACCTTAAGGAGTAGGGGTCTTGGACTTTACCACACTCTTGATGCGAGTCTTTAATTTCAGAGTTGGTAACTAAAAGGTTAAGGTTGTGAGAACATTCTATTTGACCAGGATGAGGTTTTAAGCGAGTAATTTTTGAGTCAAATGCCCTAGTCGTTCCTCGAACACCTTCAAGAGTCATAACGGCAGCAATGTCTGCTAGTCTCATATATTGTTGTGCGCGCTCTAAGGCCAAAGCTCCAAGCGCTGCCATAACAGCAGTGCCATTAATTAAAGCTAGTCCATCTTTAGGCCCTAAAGTAATAGGGCTTAAACCTTCGGCGGCAAGTGCTTCACTGGCAGATAGATGTCTATCTTTGTAAATGACCTCTCCTTCGCCAATTAAACAAAGTGCAATATGCGATAAGGGCGCTAGGTCACCGGATGCACCAACAGAGCCTTTTTGCGGAACAATTGGTGTGATATCTCGATTTAGAAAATCAAGTAGGAGTTGCACTGCCTCTGGGTTTACACCAGAAAAACCACTTGCGAGGCAGTTTGCTCGTAAGAGCATAATTGCGCGTGTAACTTCTTTTGAAAATGGTCTTCCAACACCTGTGCAATGAGATCTAATTAAATTAACTTGTAACTGTGATAAGTCTTTTTCCTGAATATGCTTATCTGAGAGAGCTCCAAAGCCTGTGTTAATACCATAAACAGGCCGACCTTTTTTAACTATATCAAAAACGTAATCGCGTGATCTTTTCATAAGTTCTTGTGACTTAGGTGAAATTTCTACGGTGATATTCTTCCTGGCAACTTGTGCGATTTGATCTAAAGTCAGCTCTGTTCCATTAATTTGAATTGTGTCGCTCATGGCCTTTCCTTAAAAATTCACCTTAGTGAGTTAATTCTATCAATTAAATGATCTCTACCTGTTTTGAATACATAGCTACCAGCAACTAAATTCTGTGCTCCATATTCGATAAGCTTCTGTGAATTCTTGTCGCTCACGCCACCATCAACTTGAACCATAAATTGATAATTGTTTTGTGATTTTACATTTTGAATCTCTTTGAGTTTTTCCCATGTTGCTTCAATAAATGATTGGCCGCCAAACCCTGGTTCAACGGACATAACTAAAAGCAGGTCAATTTCTTTAAGTATTTCATCAGAGAGTTCGTTCAGATTAGTTTTAGGTTTGATGGAAATCCCAACACTGGGAAAAAATTGTTTTGCTTTTCGAATTAAGGCAACGGGGTTATTCGTGGCCTCGAAATGAAAAGTGAAATTATGTAGTTTAATATCTTTCATTAACTCAAGATGAAACTCTGGATTTGTAACCATAAAGTGTGCATCGAGAGGACGTGTGGCAACATTGGAGATTCGTTTAACAATAGGTGCGCCAAAGGTGAGGTTGGGAACAAAATGGCCATCCATAATATCAAGATGAAACCAAATATTGTCCGCCTGATTTAATGCCACTATGTCAGTTTCAAGGTTAACAAAGTCAGCAGAAAGAAGACTTGGAGAGATAATAGTCATATATGATCCTATTGAAGTTCCCAGGATGTTTGCTGGGGAAACATATTCTTTAGTCGATTTTTAAAGTCAGTGTCGTTTTCTGGTTTTTTGCCTTCAATTTGTAGCTGTTGAAATTGAATGGCCTGTGTTTTTGTTCCAGCAAAAATTCCTTCTTCATTTATTAAAAGATTTCCTGGTGGAAGTTTTAAGCTAGAAATGGATGCATTTAAAACTTTAATCCTTTTACCCTCAAGAAAAAAATATGTACCAGGCCATGGATCAAAAGCTCGAATTCGATTAAGGATCTCATCAGAATTATGATTGCTGAATGAAAGAAGTCCCATTTCTTTTTTTAAGGTTGGCGCATAACTAACTTTTGATTCATCCTGAACCTCTTCATTATAATTGCCAGACAAATAATTTTCGATGAAGTCGTTTAATCCCAAAGCGGCCAGAAACTTTAAGCGAGTAAAAAGCTGACCACCATTTTCACTAGGGGAAATAGAAACCTCGTTGGAGTAGACAATATTTCCAGCGTCCATTTTTTGCACCATTCTTTGGATGCTTACCCCTGTATATGTATCACCATTAAGAAGTGCATACTGAATAGGAGCGGCTCCTCTATACTTAGGGAGAAGTGAAGTATGTATATTGTATGGGCCGACTTTGGGAATATCTAAAACGTTGGTAGATAGGAACTGTGAGAAAGCCAAAACAACAAACATATCAATTTGTTCTGCTTTTAAATTTTCAATAAAAGCTTCTTCTTTATTTATGTTTTCGGTCTGAATGAGTGGAATTTTGTGCTCTTTTGCATATAAGGCCACTGGAGGAGATTGAAGTTTTTGGCCTCGCCCTGCAGGTCTATCAGGCATTGTCACAACATATTTAAGATTGACCATGGGGTGATTGTGAAGCATATCCATTGCTGGAACAGAAAACTCTGGTGTTCCAAAGAATACAATATTAAGTTTTTGCGCCATGATCTATTTAACCTTCTTTTTGGCCTTCATAAATTTTTTGGTAAGAAAGTTTCTTTTTAATAAACTAAGTCTTTCGAGAAACACAATCCCATCAAGGTGATCGTTTTCATGTTGAAGACAAACAGACAAAAGACCATCGGCATCTAGGGATTTTCGATGACCATACATGTCTTGATACTCGACAGTAATATTTTGGGCACGCTTAACTTCCTCATAAATTCCAGGAACACTTAAACAGCCTTCTTCATAGAGAATTTCACCCTGTTTGTTTTTGAAAACAGGATTGATAAAAACCCTAGGGTTAAAATTAGTAAGTCGATAATCTACTTCACCATCAGCTCGAGTCACTTCTTCTCGGTCAAAATCGATATCCATGACAAAGAGACGAAGGCTTTTACCCACCTGAGGCGCAGCAAGACCAATCCCAGGTGCTTGATACATAGTAAACAGCATATTTTTGATAAGTGAGCGAAGCTCATCATCAAATTTTTCAACCGGTACGGCCTTTTTTTTAAGTACTGGGGCAGGGTAAGTAAATATTTTTAGTTCCTCACCCTCTAATTGATAATCGGTTAAAAAATCACCTGAATTTGAAGACATATAAGCATTCCAAAATAGATTATTAATGTTGGTTTCATAGCATAAAGGGATGGGACTTCCAAGACTAATGCACCTTGTAGAGAATGAGTCGCGTTTGCAGTGCGTCAAGGTCGTGCTTTCTTAAGGCCTTAAATATTTGATTAAAACGAAGTCCGCGTTTCCAAATAGGCCAACGGTCATAAATATGACCTTCAAAAGGCAGAGTGTGATCTAAATAATCAGTTTCATATAAAATAAAAATATTAAGCATGTCATCTTTG
>SKIL01000006.1 GCA_007116425.1 Bacteriovoracaceae bacterium
AGTAAAAGTATCTGTTCCAAGTACCAACCAAAATGGTGTATCGCCCTTACACTTCTCATCTTCGGCCAACATTTTTTTGATTTTCCAGCCAACTAGTCTTAGCTCTTGCTCTATTTTAGGTAGAACATAATCTGGATCGATACTATTAGTGAGGTAAGCTAAAAAATTTAGTGAATTACCACTATTGGCACCCTCTCGATTGAAAGACTCACTAATTTCTCGTGAAGCAAGCCGCGCAATATTATCATAATTTGCGATATGAATTCCTTCATTACAAATAATTCTTCCAGATTCATCTAAAATTATTAGATTTCTCTCTTTTAAATTAATTAATGCTCTTTGTCCGTGTTGGCCGAACTCATATATGATTTCTTTTTTAGTTACACTTGCCTTTTTTGACATAATATACCTAAAAACCTGCCCATATTTCTCATCTAGCATTACTTCCATGGCCTTGGAGGAAATATCTTTTTTTGTTTCACGATTTTTATCAACTTTACTTTCAACGACTTCCAATATTTCAGGGTAGTGTTTTTCAATAAAGCCATAAAGCTCTGTATCACAACCGATACCTTTTAAAACTTTTGAGACTTGTTCAAAACTAGGTTTTTTAATTTCAACATTTTCAAGTCGATGAAAAGTCGCCGGCGCCAACCCAAATTGCTTGGCAATATCAAAGCTTGTAAGCCCAGGATTTTGAAGTTTAAAGTCCTTGATTTTACGTCGTAGTTCCAACGCTAAGTCAGTAGACTCATGTATCAACTGCATGCGGCAAGTATAGCTATTATTAGTTTTGAATCAATTAACTACCACTAAAATGTAATATTTTCTTATTTAGTAGGCTTGAAACCCATATAAATTTTACGCTTGTTGCCCTCTAGAGACAAAAAGGCCTTAAATTCGCAGATATGAAATTTCTCCTGTGGATTACCCTATTCCTTCTTCCGACTCTTGGGCATTCTCTTGCGCCCGATCACTTTCTTTATCCACGCGATAAATATGCGCTACAAATTTTAGGGTTAACTCCTTTGGCGACACTCGGACAAGTTGATGAACTGGCAATTCATTTTGAGTCATTACATGACTGCGAAGATATTCCTTCTCACCTGTTACAAGCTTGTCCCCTAGCAGACACGTGGCTTAACAAATCAAAGCATTTATCAACACAATACCCATTTTGGGAAACCAACAAAACACAAATTCTTTTTTTTGGAGAACGACATATTGATCGGGACTCTCAGCTTAGATTTAAAAGTCTCATTCCACTTTTTGCACAAGAAAATTTCACCGTATTGGCCCTTGAGATGTTTAACTCTTCATCTCAAAAGTACTTGGATAGATTTGTAAATTATGAAATTGATCTCGATGAAATTTTAGAAATACTTCGCTCTCAATGGGGTTACAACCTTGAGGGATATGGTGCAATTCTTAAGTCTGCAAGAGAAGAAGGACTCAAGATTATCGGTATTGATGATAGAAACTCTTTCACTGACGCTTCTTTCTCCGACGAACTTATTCTAAGAGATCAGCATATGGCCGAAATATTGGGCCACCACCTCGATAACAAAATTATTGTTTACACCGGACGACTTCATGCCTTTCTAAGCCTAGGAGATAAAACACCAACAGTACTTGATTTTCTTCACGAGAACGATCCAAACCTCAAAGCTGAAAGTTACTTACTGATTGGCCACAGAGAAAGAAACTTTTGGTCACATTTGCGCTTAATTTTTGATTATGAAACGAATATAAATGTATTCAAATCATCTAAACTTCTTCCGTATATTAATGGTATTCTTTACTAGTCTCCTGACCCCTTGTGCGGCCATCGAAATTCACTTTTAATACTCACTCTTTAAAGTTAATATCTGCAGCCAGTCAAAAGCGTATACTATCAACAACTTAGAAAATTCAATCTCGGCTTTCACTTGCATTTTACTTCTCAAAATAAGCGATCAAAAGGAGAAGTGATATGGTCGATACATTAAGGTATAGTAAAGAATTAACTCAAAGAGGTCTGCCAAAGACTCAAGCCGAGGGTGTTGTGAAAACTCAATATGAAATGATCAAAGAAAATGTTACGACAAAACTTGATCTCAAAGAGAGTGAGTTTGCTCTACGTTCCGAAATGAAAGAGCTTGCAGCTGAACTACGCTCCGAAATGAAACAGCTGGCGACAGACTTACGCTCAGATATGAAACAGCTAGAGTCACGCCTGACAATCAAATTAGGCTCAATTATGGTCGCGGGAATCACGGTTCTCGGCATCCTAGGCCAATTGCAATAAAATGCGAGGGGAAGTCCCCTCGCTCAAATCTTGTAAATCTTTTTACTAGCTGACTTGCTGTTGAAACGACTGAAAAAGGACGAACCAAATATAGAGAACTATGATGAGCAAGACTAGCTTAATGGCAATAGATTTTTTATTTAATGGTTTTTTCATTTGAAAAAGTCTCCTGAACTCTAATTCTAGAGACTTATTAGAACACAATGCAACAAAAGGCCAGAACCCCCCACTTGATCATACAAAGTTTTTGGATAAGTCTCCTAGCACCATAGACAAGCACCATAGACACGGCCATAAATAAAAATTACAATTATTCATATTCTCATTATCTCTAAAACAAAAGATTTTAAATGTTCGAAGTTATCTGTATAAGTTTTGCCTTCTTTTTCGGTCTCGGTGTCAGGCAATTAGGACTTCCCCCCCTCGTTGGTTTTTTAGCCGCCGGTTTTGCCATCAATGCTTTTGGACCCAGTATTGGTCTACCTGAAGAAACAGGAAAGATTTTATATCACATGGCCCACCTTGGTGTTTTGCTCCTCTTATTTGCGGTTGGGCTGAAATTAAAATTAAAACAAATTGCTCAGCCACATGTAATGGGTGGCGCTCTTATTCATTTTGGTGTGACGACGACGGTGTTTAGTGTTGGCGTTCACTATATTATGGGGCTCGATTGGAATACATCTCTTCTTCTCGCGATCGCACTTGCGTTTTCATCAACCGTTTTTGCTGCAAAAATTCTAGAAAGCAAACGCGAATTGGGTGCCTTCCACGGGCGCACTTCGATTGGGATTTTAATTATCCAAGATATTATCGCGCTGGTTGTGTTGGGAATATGGAGTGGTCAAGTTCCAAATATTTACGCCTTACTCGTTTTTACATTGCCCTTACTTCGTCCAGTACTCCACTGGCTATTAGACTTCACAGGTCACGACGAATTACTGGTTTTAATGGGAATGCTACTAGCTCTTGTTGTTGGAGGAATGGGATTTGAAAGTGTTGGCCTAAGTTCAGAGATTGGTGCTCTTGTTATGGGTCTTTTGTTGTCAACTCACAAACGAGCTCAAGAACTCTCTGATGCCCTTTGGTCGCTTAAAGAAGTTTTTCTTGTTGGATTTTTTCTACAAATTGGAATGTCCGGACTACCCGACTATGAAGCTCTAAAGTTTGCACTTATTTTTGCGTTGATTCTCCCCTTAAAAGGAATTCTCTTCTTTTTTCTTTTAATTATCTTTAAATTAAGAGCGCGTACTTCCTATTTATCCTCTTTATCATTGATGGCCTATAGTGAGTTCGGGCTAATTGTTGCTGCTGGGGTCTTACCTGAGTGGTTAGTACCTTTGGCCATAGCCGTATCTTTATCATTTATTATTTCCGCGCCTCTTAATCGTCTTGCTCATCCGCTATTTGAGCGATTTGAAGACAAAATTCAAAAATACGAGTTACAAAAAATGCATCCAGATGAACAACCAACAAATCTTGGTGACGCAGAAATCTTGATATTGGGAATGGGAAGAACCGGAACAGCTGCATATGACCATTTAAAAAAATTACGAACACGACTAATTGGGCTCGACGCAGATATTTATAAGGTAGAAACCCAAAAAAAGCTTGGAAGAAATGTTGAGTTTACCGACGCTGAAGATGCAAATTTCTGGAGAGGTGTTGATCTCGGCAATGTTAAGGCCGTTATTTTAGCAATGGATGATATTGAGGCCAAATTAATTTCAGCAAGATCATTAAAAAAGAAAAATTTTAATGGCCCTATTATTTCCCATGCTCTTTACGAGGATCACATTGAGAGGATTTTAGATGCTGGGGCAACTCATACTTATATGACAATGAGCGAGGCAGGTGTTGGTCTAGCTCAACATACGGCAGAAGCTTTGAAGATAGTTAAGATGAAATAAAAAACTTAGTTAATTTCTGTTATCCGAACAACATCTTCACCACGACAGCCACTTTCTCGGCACCTTTTAGGTCTGCGGCAATTATTTACATTATCCCAAACATAGTCCTCTTCACCTCTCACGAGAATTCCTTCCACGAGTCCTGTTTGGGCGTCCACAACCGCTGATCCGGAATTACCAGCAAAAGCATCAATGGAGACTAAGAGAGTTGTGGCCTCAATTCTTCGAATTCGTCCACCGTCGGTAATTTTTAGAGGAAGGCCAGAAGGGTGACCTAACATCGCGAGCTCAACACTCTGAGAAGGCTCCCCTTGACGTCGAAGTTCTAAAAACTCTCTTCCCTCGACAGGACGATCCAATCGAATCACAGCATAATCGATATAGGGTCGATGCTGATATTTTCGTTCAACGATTTCCGTACATCTAAAAACATGCTCGGAAGAGATTTTAAAGTCATCAACATGGGGACTATTTGAAGCTTTAAAATCAAAGACCCATTTATGGGTTAAGCAATCACTTTCGTGTGATATGCAATGAGCGGCAGTCACCAATAAGTCTGGCCCGATGAGAAAACCGGAGCAAGAAGCACTCGCGAGCTGATCGCTAAAGCGTTCATCGGAGCACACTCCTTGCTCAGCGAGAGTCCTTCCGCGCACTTGATAAAAATCTTCGTCAATCTTTTGCAGGCGGATATTGCTAATTTTAGCTGCAGAAGAGCGTGCAAGCTCTCGTAAAAAAGAATCGGGATGATCTTCAACGTCAATTCGTCGGTCTTCACCATAAATGACTTTTTCTTGGGCACCAAAAGTATCAAGAGCACCAAGATCGCCACCCAGTATCAGAGTAACTCCGAGGATAATAAAGGGAAATTTTAGCAATTGAGTAGTTCTGAACATTTTTTCTTCCTTGAGTGCTCTTTTTTACCACCTGCCGCCATAAAACTATAGTCGCAACGGGCCACACTTAAGGAAGATAAAGATTAAGAATCAGAATGACTGACTAAAATCTTGTAATGCACAGGCTAGCTTTTTGGACAGGTGCTAATGCCCAGTAGCTGATATGGAGGACACCATCCTGAAAGGCCCGTAAAAATAGGAACAACCCCCAGGGCAAACCAATAACTCGAAGGGCCCCAAAACATCATCGACATTAATCCTAGTCCTAAAATCACTCTAACGGCGCGCTCAATTGGGTGAATATTTTTTTTCATCATTACCTCCACTTGATTTTGATTTGATTATAATACTAAGTCAGAATATTCACCAGCTCCAAACAAGCTTGGTAGAACATAGACTTGGCCGAAATCTTATAAGCTAGCTGGGATTTTCTTCGTTAAAACAAAAGATGGCCAGAAGACTCCCACTTAACCATACACAGTTCTGGGATAGGTCTCCTGGCACCCAGTTACAGTTACGATCCATGCCCCATAAATAATCAACGGCTGAATCACAATCAGACGCATCCATGAGGCCCAAACAGGAATGCAGATACTTCCTTCAAAGCATGCCCCTTCCATTGAAAAATAGATATGAGAGGGCACGAACAGAATCATCAAAGCAATAATTCCATAAGCACTCCATCTTCGAGTAGCAGCGAAGAGAAGTCCTATTCCAAAAATAATTTCAAGAACGCCAGAGCTGATATTAAGAAATCGATGA